>CAZILY010000009.1:0-8025 GCA_964540175.1 uncultured Pelolinea sp.
ACTAATATTTTTGTTCGTATAAATACAGAGCGGCGAGGCTTTTGCTGTCCTGCAGCTTACCCTCAAGAATCAACTTAATTAATTCCTTGCTCGAATATTTTTTAATTAAAAGAAACTCATCATCATCCTGTTGGAGGGGGTCTGGTCTGAGATCCTTGGCAAGATAAATGTGATTGAGCTCGTTAGAATATCCAGGAACCAAGTAAATAGATCCGATATGAATTAGTTGGCCGGCCGCCATGCCGATCTCCTCCCTCGTCTCACGCGCGGCGCAAGCTTTTGGGCTCTCATTTTTATCTATGACTCCTGCTGGAAGTTCTATTAAATAATTTTCGCTGCCCATACGAAATTGTTCAACGAACCAGATTTTCCCTTTTTCATCTATCGGGATGATAGTTACTGAATCTTGATGATCAACGATATCATAATTTCTTTTCCGCCCATCTGGAAGAGAGACAAACAATTCCTGAACATTGAAAGCGTGACCATTAAAAACGTTCTTTCTGGAAATGATTGAATGTTTCATTGTGTACCTCGCCATGTAGTGTAGCATGAAAAAACCCGCGCATTGTTGCGCGGGTTTTTGGTGTTATGAATTAGGTTAATCGTTATCATAATAGATCATTCCGTACCTGTTTGGATCAATGGTTTCCAAACGAACGACGATCTGTTCCATACTTCTCAAGCTGTCAGGTACAGTAAGGGTTACCTGAAAATTTAAACCTTTTGAAGAATCCGGTTGATATTTTGCAGTACCTACAACGATATATTTGCTGTAATCGTACTCACCTTCAGGTCCCATTGTAAAAGTAAGTTCCTCATCTCCGTATAGATAGGGGTGGGAGGATTGCAGGGTAATTGTTTGGTCTTTTACATAGCTTACCTGGCAAATATAGTAACCGGGTTGGCACACATTAGAGTTATATGCCAATTCAATAATTGGCGGAGGGCCGGCTGTTGACGTGGGGAGAATAATCTCCTCTTCAGCTTCTTCTGGTTCGGGGGTGGCTTCAGTTGTACCTGCGTCCGCAGGTTCCGCTTCGCCATCCTCAGCTGGTGTTTCAGCAGTAGCATCCAGGGGGACAGCCATCGCGGTTTGTGTTCCAGAAATAATATCCTTCATCAGTTGGGATTGGGTGGATACCGGATTAGGTAATTCTGAATCCTCTGCTGTGATATCAGTTGGGCCGCCTGACGCGGATCGTGTACAGGACGCGATGACACTGCTGAAAATGATCAGGGCAGTAATGATTACAAGGTTTCTATGCTTCATGAGTTCTTCTCCTCTAAATTATCTTTCTTTACATTTTTTATAATAAAGATAACACTTATTATATTAGCATGCTGTATAAACGCAGTCAATAGAAGATTGTGCGGTGGCCTGATGCACAGGTATGAATCTGTGTATCAGGCCTAATTGTCTGCCAACTTAATTATGGAGTTGTTTCTGGAATCTGGAATATGAATGGTGATTCACTGGGAAGAAGCATTGTGCTGATATTTGGGGCTAATTTGCTGATGTACTGGTAAGTTAGAAGCTCAGGATTGTTTACAATAGCTTGCTGGATCAATGTTAAGGCATCCGCTTCTGCCCGTGCTTCAATCAACCGTGCTTCGGCACGCCCTTCAGCCGCAATTATGGCTGCTTGCGAATCACCTCTTGCAGTTTCTACCACCTGCTTGGCTTCTTCAATTTTTTGCTCGACGACAAAAGCGGCCTGCCTGGCTTCCTGTTCTGCGATCTGTTTTTGCTCAACGGCAGCTGAATATTCTGGAGAGAAAGTGATGTTGCGAAGCACAAAATCGACCAATGTTAATCCATTCTCGTCAAACTTTTCTCCCAATTCCTGGTTGATATATGCAACCAATTCAAAGCGCTTATTACTAATTACTTGTTCAACGTTGAACTGGGATACAGCATCGCGAATGATACCGCGCGATTGAGCACGGACCAGATCAGATGAATACCTGTTCTGCCAAAGGATATGTACATCTACTACCTTTTTTGGGTTGATCTGGTAGAAAACAGAAGCATCCACGAAGATTTCTTGTCCGTCCGCTGTGCGGGCTGTGATTGAATCGTCGCCCTGGATATCACCTTCATATGCGGCGATGGACATGGTGTATGTTTGGCGCGATATGGGGTACCGCTCAACTCTTTCAACGAAAGGCGCAATCCACCTCAATCCTGGCTGCAGGGCTGATTCTCGATACCCATTTGGGGCAATTGCTGAGATTACCACACCGCGTTCGTGCGGTTCCACGAATACCAATCCCGCGCTTATTGTTGTTAGAACCAGAGCGCTGGTAAGTAAAATGATTATTAATGTGCGCCCATTTTTCATTTTCTGCCCGCGGGAAGTTTGTACAGCAATAAGCACGATTAAGCCGAGAGCCGCTGCCCAAAGCAGGGCAGATAAACCGGAAATAAGATCTGTAATTCTCATTTTTCCTCCAATTGTTTTCTAATTCTTATTTTTACATGGATATTGTAAGATTGCATTAATATTATATTAAATATACGGATATTTTCATTTAATGTTGTGGCAGTGTTTAGAAGTCCAATAAGATAGTAACGGGACCATCGTTGTGGATTTCAACAAGCATATGTGCGGCAAATTCCCCGCTCTGTGTGTCCACTCCATAGGATTTCATCTTCTGAATGAAATAATCTACCAGTGGACTGGCAGTATCTGGGGGTGCGGCATTGGTAAATGAAGGGCGGTTGCCTTTGCGTGTATTTGCCATTAGCGTGAATTGAGAAACGACAATTGCTTCTCCGCCGATATCTATAAGAGATAGATTCATCTTTCCCTCCTTATCTTCAAATATCCGCATGTTTGTAATTTTTTTGGCCAGGTAGTCTGCTTTCTCCTGGTTATCCCCTTTTTCTATCCCAAGGAGGATTACCAACCCTTGATCAATTTCCGCCTTGATAGCTTTGTCTATGATAACCCGGCTTTTTTTTACTCGTTGGATGACTGAGCGCATGATGATATTATTAAACGATTACGGTAATCCAACTGCACTGCGGACTTCCCGCATTGTTTCTTCAGCGATCTTTTTTGCCCGTCGCCCGCCCTCATGCAGAATATCAAAAACTTTTTTTGGGTCTTTGCCAATTTGCGCGCGTTTTTCTCGGAAAGGTTCTAAACTATCATTCAGGTTTTTAGCGAAGATCTTTTTGCAGTCCACGCAGCCAATCCCGGCTATGCGGCACTCCCGGTTGATCATTTCCACTTCCTCGGGTTTGGAAAAGATCTTGTGCATAGAAAAAACGTTGCAGACGTCTGGATTACCCGGGTCAGAGCGCCGTTTACGTGCGGGATCTGTCACCATCATCATTACACGTTTTTGAGTTTCTTCTGGTGTCGCAGCTAGTTCAATATGATTATCCAGACTCTTGCTCATTTTTTTCTGGCCGTCAATTCCCAGTACTTTAGGGACTTTGGTAATCTTCATATCCGGTTCAATAAGCACATTAGTTTTATATCGGAAGTTGAAGGACCGTACAATTTCCCTTGCAAATTCAAGATGCGGCGCTTGATCAATTCCCACTGGAACGAGGTTGGCTTTATATAAAACAATATCTGCGGTCATTAACACAGGGTAACCAACCAGTCCATAGTTAATATTATCCGGCTGTTCACGGATCTTGTCTTTGAAAGTAGGCAAAGCGGTAAGTTTTCCAAGTGGTGTAACCATTGAAAGAATGGTGTGAAGTTCGGTTAGTTCGGGGACATGGGATTGAATGAATATGATGGATTTTTCTGGATCAATTCCCGCTGCCAGCCAATCTAAAGCCATCTCCAGAGTATTCTGTTTTAAATTTAATGTGGTATCCATAGTGGTTAACGCATGCAGATCAACGATGCAGTATATACAATCATAGTCTTTTTGAAGTGCTACGTAATTTTGGATTGCTCCTAGATAATTCCCAAGATGCTGGCTGCCAGTCGGGCGCGCGCCTGAAAAAACACGACCTTTTTTATTCATAATTATTAAAATAACCTCATCATGATTAATTGTCCAATTTCTCCCGGGCGTGGAAGATGCCCAGAATCCTTCTTGGAAAATACAATTTCTTTTCCGAGAAAAATTTCAAAGCTGCTAATGGATTGGGTTGGCTTTAAAATGACTTGTGAGATCTTCCCATTAAATTGATCCTCGATTTCTTTAGCTAACTGCGCTGCCTGTTTTTCGAAACCGCAGGGAACGCAATATTCAATGGTAACCGGATTTTTCATTCCTCTACCTGTTATTAATTTGCTCAATTATATCTTACCAACCAGCGTGGTTTAAACTTTTCGTTTTGGTAAAATCAATACAGAATGAAACGAGAAAGAAGAACCACACTATTGTTTAAAAGAATTTTCGATATTTGTTTTGCATTGATCGGTGGGGTTTTACTGTTACCGGTGTTTATAGTGGTATCAATAGTGATTGTCATTTCCGATGGTTTTCCGGTGTTCTTTACTCAGGTTAGACCTGGAAAAAACGGTGTTCCTTTTAAACTGCATAAATTTCGATCAATGAGAAAAGCGCGGGACCAAAAAATTGAATTATCCACAGATGGTGAAAGGATCACAAAATTCGGTTATTTTCTGCGAAGAACAAGTCTCGATGAATTACCGGAATTATTCAATGTTCTGGAAGGGAAGATGAGTATAGTTGGTCCACGGCCGCTCCTGATGCAGTATCTTGAACGTTACTCAGACGAACAAGCCAGAAGGCATGAAGTGCTGCCGGGTATCACAGGATGGGCTCAGATCAATGGGCGCAACACAATTTCTTGGGAGGAAAAATTCCGTTTGGATATATGGTATGTTGATCATTGGACATTTTGTCTGGATATTAAAATTGTTTTACAAACCGTTTGGAAAGTAATTAAAGGCGAAGGTGTATCTCAACCTGGCCGGGCAACAATGGATGAATTTATGGGAAACGATGGGAAGTAAATTACTGAATGACGGAATATGGATAAATCTGATCTTTTCGGAGCAGCGTGATCACTTTGTTTAGAAGATCCATTTTTCCTTGACTAAGCCATACTAATCCATCCGCAACAGATAAATAATTTACCTCAGATATCTTGATGTCTGCGTTTACTACTTTTCCACCCTGTCCTTCTAGCAGATCATCCCAGATCTCTCGCAGAGGGGACAATCCATCGGAAGAAATCGTTGCGACCCAGCGAGACTTCAACTCTTCTGGAGGGGTCTGGTTACCGATGACTGCCACATCCATATCAGTTAGATAGGTTCCTAATTCAGCGGAAGCAGCATCACCTGGGAGAAATAACACATTAATCTTATTCGTATTGATTTCATTGAAGGCTGCCTGCCAGTTGGCTGGAGGGCTATTTGCGGGTTGCTGAGAAATGATGGGATACGTGTTGAGTGGGTAAATAACTGCGGCACAAAGTCCACAATAGTAACTCACCCCGTTATTAAACGCCTGGTTGAATTGAGTGTTTTCTGAAACCAGGAGACCACCCACGCGGAAATTTGGTGCTAAAAGAGCGCTTAAATAGCCGGAAAGGAATGCCACATAGTCTTCATTCTTAAGAATAATACTTCCGTTGGCGGGAGGGGTCCAATTTTTACTACTGATTGCTACAAATTGTGTCCCCGGCGCGTTGGCTGCTAAGCTGCCCAGGTTGTCAGGCTGCTCAAGGAATACAATGATTTTTATATCTGGTGTGATTTCGTTCGCAAATATTTCTGAGCGTGTCTCAAATTCTAATCCGGATCCAGCAGCCAATTCGGCGATCAAAATTTGCGCTTCTGATAATTCAATAGAAGAAGAATCATCTGGTGCAGCCAGGACTGCCCTATCTGGAGCAGGAGTTGGAATGGGGGTTGCTGTTGCCGGGATGGTTTCCTGTGTTTCAATAGAGTCGGGTTTATTTCTGCCACAGCCGAATAGAGCTGCTGAAAAAGATAACACAACGAGTGTCGTGAATAGTCTTTTCAATAATGGTTGAGAATATGACATGGGCGTAATTTTACTCCATGATTATCAATAGGTTATAATAGCGGGCATGTATTTGCTCACGTGAAGAGCAATTTTTAACGAGATTAATTATTTATTGCACTTATCCCAGGGTAGCTTCCTATGGTTTTTCTTTTAATAACAATTTACTAACGAGGAGTGAGCATTATGCCAATAAATTTTGGGACGGATGGCTGGCGTGCAGTGATTTCGGAAACTTTCACATTCCATAACTTGCGGATGGTCACGCAGGCAATCGCGGATGCGGTGGCATCAGAAGGATGGTTAAATGGAATCAAGATTGATCCAGAACCGGATCCTAAAAAGATGGTCGTTGGGTTTGACACACGTTTCTTGTCAGATAGATATGCCAAGGAAGCCGCACGGGTTTTAGCCGCCAATGGTTTTCATGTGTTATTGTGCCAGTCAGATTCGCCAACTCCCGTCATTTCGTATGCTGTAAAGAATATGAACGCGATTGGGGGGATTGTGATCACCGCTTCTCATAATGCTCCCCGATATAACGGGATGAAATTGAAAGCGGCTTATGGCGGGTCTGCCCTTCCTGAATTGTGCCGAAAAGTAGAAGTATATCTAAATGATAATGAGTCGCAGGGTCGTGGTCCGAACCTGATCGATTATGATGTCGCCCGTGAAAAAGGGTTAATCACACGGTTTAATCCCCTTCCCGCATATCAAGATCACATTCGAAAACTGATAGATTTTGATGTAATCGCAGAAAACCCGCAATACGTTGTGGTGGACTCCATGTATGGATCAGGGCGTGGTGTGATAAAAGGGTTATTAGAGGGAACGGGG
The DNA here is from genome assembly GCA_964540175.1 of uncultured Pelolinea sp. Lineage (GTDB taxonomy): Bacteria > Chloroflexota > Anaerolineae > Anaerolineales > Anaerolineaceae > Pelolinea. Next base: position 6,814 of record CAZILY010000009.1, read on the forward strand.
TGTGAAGTCCATGAGATCCGGCATGAAATGAACCCGGGTTTTGGTGGAGTACATCCTGAGCCAATTAATCATTACCTGAGCGCTCTGTCGGGCGCGATTTGTATGGGGAAGGGAAGTCTTGGGTTGGCCACTGATGGTGATGCAGATCGCCTGGGTGCGATGGATGAACGCGGCGTGTTTGTCGATCCCCATAAAATCATGGCACTCTCCCTGCGTTACTTGGCTGAAAAACGCAAACTAAAGGGATCGGTTGTGCGTACTGTTTCAACAACGCGAATGATCGATCTTCTTGCAGAACGGTATGGCTTCACTGTGCACGAAACACCGGTTGGATTTAACCATATTGCGGATTACATGCTCTCTGAACAAGTATTGATTGGTGGTGAAGAATCTGGTGGGATCTCATTCCTTGGACATATACCTGAAGGAGACGGAATCATTATGGGGCTGCTGCTGGTTGAGATTGTTGCGGAAGCTGGAGTCCCACTATCTGAATTGGTAGCTGATCTGTTGGCAGATGTTGGTCCTGCATATTATACTCGCCGAGATCAGCGCCTCAATCGACCAGTTGCAAAACAGAAAATGGTAAACAAACTAATCTCAAATGCTCCAAAGGAAATTGGCGGAGTGAAAGTTTCTGAGGTGAGCGCAAAGGACGGAGTGAAATATATCCTGGAGGATAATTCCTGGCTTTTAATCAGACCATCTGGGACAGAACCCGTACTGCGTGTGTATGCAGAAGGGTCTTCAGAAGAAATGGTGCAGGCTTTATTAGCTTTTGGCGAATCCATAGCAGAAAGTGTTACTTAGATAATCCCCTTAGCTCACAAGAGCAGGGGTTTTCTTATTCCTGAATTACTTCATAGAATTCATCTATAATCTTTAGAAATTTATCTGGCAGTATCTTTCTCGTTTCCAAAGTAATTTCTTCTGGGATGGGTCCGTAAAAAGCTTCGGCGATTCCCCCAAGCATGGTATTTTCTTATATCAAGGTTCGCTGGTTACCGTCTTTTGGAATTCAGCAACGCTGGTCAATTGGGCGGAAACCGTTGTAGTACGTTCTATCTCCAGGTCAAGTGTAGGTGTGGCTTGTTCAGACGAGTTTGAAGTGTCAGGTTGGGCTTTATCAGAAACCGGACCATTTTTGGTTGATGGCTCATTGGCCAACGCTGTGACTGTCTGAGCAGCACGAACAATGGCTTCCGCTTCCAA
>CAZILY010000009.1:8125-22778 GCA_964540175.1 uncultured Pelolinea sp.
TTTTTCAGTATAGCACAGTTAGGGTGAGGATTTTCTGCGCAGGATTAACCTTTGTTGGTAAGAAAAATTGAATTGAGAAAATCCAAACGCAGTTTTTCTTTTTGAATAATATCAATTCGACTTTTTACTAAGGAACGTTCCAACCGTTTACCCTGCATTCTTTTGACAAAATCATGAATTTCTACCCCATGAGTAGTGATGTTATCAGGTGTGTTGGGTATATTCAATAATTCACGGCAATCCAGATCACACAAATCTGTATCCTCATATGGAAGTATACAGGGGATTCCGCGAGCGGCACAGTCCCTAATTTTTAATGGAGATGCTTCCTGCATACTATTTAAGTGCAGCGAAAGGGTGCCGATGGCCGCGTCCGCCGAGGATAATAAATTTTCATATTGGGTCCCCCGTTGATATCCATGGAAGATCATGTTTGATGGGATTTCTGACGTGTTATTTAAGGATTTATAACCCACCACATCAATATATATATCAGGAAAGCTCTGTGCGAATAAGACTAATTTTTCCACGCCATGCCAAGCCATTCCGGGTGTTCCAATGAAGATTAAATGAGGATGAGTGTTATCTGGTGCTGGATAAAACGGAGTATTTTCAAGATCAATTCCATTAGTAATTACAGTGTAAGGTTTATTAAACTTCGAAAAAACAGGGTTTTTAGCTAACTCCTTTGAAGTGAATACATGTCCTGCAGCATTCCCTAATAAGATAGATCTGGTTAAATGATTATAATAATTTTTCGTGTACCCGAGCAATTTGTGCTCTTCATAATCATTAGTATTTACTTCTATAATAGTTGGCGCTATTGTAAAAATATTTTTCATAGGATGTACGTACATACCCCAACGAAAATAAACCACATCGGGTTGGTAAACACGAACACTTTCAAGAAGTCTCCTGGCCGCAGCGATCCTATTCCATTCGCTCGAGAAGAGCCCCTTATCGTTTTTGTAATAAAAATGCTGTCCCTCAACGAGCTTTTCGTTTGCGTGTGCGGAGTGGAGGTGCGAAAAGAACTGAACGGTATGTCCTAGGTTTTTCCATACCCTGATTTGATTCCCAATCTTTTTCCCTACGCTGCTGGAGAGGGGTCTTGGCCAGTGCAGCGAGATGTATGCAATGCGCATAGTGCTAAATCTTTCCTTTCAGGATGGTTTGATATACGTTTTTATAGGCATCAAATACTTTCCCAATATCAAATTCCCTTGCTTTTTCTAGACTGTTTTTTTTATAGCTAAGCAATTTCTCAGGATTTGATAGCAATATCCGCAGGGCATTCGCGTATCCGTTTTCATCTCCTGCCTCTACAAGGTATCCATTTTTCTCTCTATTGATCATATCCGGGCAAGCACCTATGTCACTCATCACAAGCGCTAATCCAGATGCTAAACCCTGGAGTCCTGCCATCGGCATGCCTTCGCGCAGGGAGGGCATTAATAAAATATCGCATTTTAACAATGCTTCATCCACTTCGTGTGGTTTGATCCAACCGGAAAGTTTCACGCGGTCCTCTAGATGCTTTTTGGTGATTAGCGATTGAACGCGAGCCATTTGAGGGCCATCACCTATCATCATACATTTCCATCTGAGGTCGTTAAGATGGGAAAGGATCATTGGAACTATCAGCGCGTTCTTTTCTGGGGAAAACCGACCAATGTACATGATACATGGTGGATCATGGATCTCTAATGATGTGTGAAGGTAGTGGGCTGTATCTATCCCATTTGGGATAACATCAATTTTAACGGGATATTGGGCGTGTGCTAATTGGCGGGTTTGTTGACTAACTGCGATGATCTTTTTGGCTTTCTTCCATATGAATCGGGTGAAAGGGAGGATGAAACGAAACCACTTTTTCGTTTTCTCTGGAGCGCCGCCCGGGACATCACCACCGTGTACGGTGATCATATAAGGTGTATGGGATAAAAGGGAAACTGCCGCAGCGGATGCTCCTCCAGGAACTGCAAAATGCGCGTGAATAATATCAGGATGCCATTTTCTAATGATCTGAAGTGCCCGCCAAAAACTTCTCCATACAAAACAGGCCATGGCGAGTAGATCCGCACGGTATGCTTGAGTACGGTGCGATCTGATTCTTTCGATGATGAGATTTCCTGATTCCTCGTATTTTGGAAGATCATCCCAGTGGGCAGTAAGCACATAAAAATTATAACCATCGGATGCGATTCCCTTGCAAAGGTCTTGAATGACCTTTCCTCCGCCGCCCCCTATGGGAGGATATTCATGGGATATAACAAGGATTTTTATCGTTGGGGTGTTTTCCATCAAGATTAAAGTTTATTGGATTACTTCACGAACATTGTATATTGGTTTGTTCTGTGATTCATGGTAGGTGCGTACTAATAATTCTGCGATCAAACCCATCAATATGGATTGGAATCCCATACTTGCGATCATAATTGCGATTGTGAAAAGAGGTGAAGAAAAAGGTGAGATTTTAGAAACGATGCGCCGGATGCCTAAAAATAATAATGAGGCGAAGCTGAAAGTGATCAGCACTAGTCCAGTGCCGCCAAATACATATATTGGTTTGCTTGAATAAGATGTCAGGAATTTAACAGTGAATAAGTCTAGAATAACCTTGAAAATTCTTTCCAACCCATATTTCGCTTTTCCGAATTTGCGTGCATGGTGGCGTACTTTGATTTCTACGATCTTTGCTCCAATAGAGTTGGCGTACACCGGGATAAAGCGGTGCATCTCGCCGTATAATCGGAAACCAGTCAGTACTTCACGCCGATATGCTTTCAGGGAGCATCCATAATCATGCAGTTTAACACCGGTAACTGCGGAGATCAGTGAATTTGCTATGCGAGAAGGGAGAGTTCTGGTTAGAAATTTATCTTGCCGATCAAATCGCCATCCACTGACCAGGTCATATCCTTCATCAAGCTTGTTGACCATAACCGGGATGTCAGCGGGATCATTTTGAAGATCGGCGTCAAGCAGGACGATGACGTCACCTTTGGAATGGTCGATTCCTGCCGCAATGGCTGCTGTTTGCCCGAAGTTTCTCCGCAGGATCACCGCACTAACATGGTCGGGGTGTTTTTTTACAATATCCCTGATTTTCTTCGGGCTATTATCCTGGCTGCCATCGTCAACCAGAATCAGTTCCCAGGGAAACCCCATGGTTTTTAAGGATTTTTCGACTGCTTGATACAGCAATCCGATACTCTCTTCTTCGTTATAAACCGGAACAATGATGGATACTTTCATCACACACTCCCATAATTATTTTTTCATTATGAAAAAAGCGCAGATATACGCACTTATCCATACCAAGCATTCCGCTTGCTCATCTTTATCCATTATTATAGTAAAAAATTTTCAAACAAGGGCAGCAATCTATTCACCGTTCACTGGTCTTTTTCTTTGAATTTGGCAGTGCCAACGTCAAAGACCAAACCGCTTGCGATGATCACTGCACCAATTGCCAGCAGCAATTTAATCATCGGCCAAAAATCCATACGTTTAAATAAGCCGTAGTATCTGCTCAAATACCATTGGATAAAGAAACTTGTATAAATAATTTCTACCAACAGCAGGCGCCACAACCAGAAAGAGTGCTTGGTGATTGTTTCCACCCACGCCCATCCCGCCGTGAGAGCCATCCAGACAAGGAAAATAGAGCGATATCGCGGATTATCCCACTGATCTCCTCCGGCACGCGCCGAAGAAATGAGCGTCCAAGCTATGATCAGAATGAAGAATAACAGCATAATACGTTTATTATTTTTGTTTGGCTGCTTCCAAAATAACAGGAATCCTGTAACCATCAAAGGGATTAAAAGATACCATCCTACTGCTCTAAATATAGCAATTGCTCTGGTTAACGGGATTCCCGGATAAACGATCGTTGCTGGAAGAACTGGCTGCGCGAGCCCATAGGTGATGATGAATGGTACTCTGTATCGCTCACCAACTAATTCAAGTTCCCATTGGATCCTTCCGGAAGCGCTTTCCATCAAATAAAGATCCCATTTCGAACTGTCCACCAACCAATTCCAGCCCAATAAAAATGCTGCGCAGATCATCACTATTAATAAAACCCAACTTAATCTGCGAATCAATTTGCTTGATTTTTCAAGTAGATGATCCATCCAGAACCACAACGCAACAGCAGCGAGAATTGCAACGGTCGCTTTGGATGAAATGAAAACCATAATTGTCAAGCTGATGGCAATCGCAAGTAATGAATTTTTCTTTGAACTGTCCCATACTGTAACTCCCCAGAAAGCGATCGCGGAAAGGCCAATTAGTATTGGTTCCCTCATTTGAGAAGCGCCTAAAATGATGCTTTCTGGATATAACGCATAGATCCACGTACTGGCATTGGCAGTCTTTTCATTCCACCGATGCCTAACCGCATTCCAGAAAAATGGCAGACCTGCAGCATAAAAGAATGAAGTAAGAATTAAAATTAATAAAGGCCGGTGGCTATCTGGGCTGAGATAACGGTATACAATCGCACTGAGAGTCAGAAGACCGCCATATTGGTCAGTGCTGAATTCTTCCTGAAAAGCAGTGGTGATAGGCGCATCAGATTGAGCTAATTGCCAGGCATCCGTGTCTCTCCGGTATGCGTCAAGATATAGATAACCAGTATTGTTATACGGTTCATCGTACCCGAACGATGGGAGCAAAGTAAATAACAATATTCCAATCAATAAGCGAAGAAAAAAAGAAATAAAAACAGCCGTGGTTAACTGGCGGTTCCCGTTCAGTTTCCTGATAATAAATTGGAGTAAGAAAAGACAGGCAGTGGTGATTATCCCTGCTGTAAGAAATCCAATGATTGGGCTTGCCCCAGGATTAATAACGGCAACGAGAAATCCGGTGATCAAACCGCCAATTATGTTGATAAAAGCCATTTTTTTGGATTGATTTTTCATAATGATACTGTTATTTTAATAATTTATTAAACTTATCAACTGAAGTCTTAGCTCTGTTTTTCCAGCTATAGGATTTTGCTGCTTGTAAGGCAGCTTTTTGCATGGATAAACGAAGTTTATCATTCGTTGAAAGTTTATTAATGGCTGAGATCCATTCTGCCACATTGCCCGGATCACAAAAGACCGCGATTTTCTCATTGAGAATTTCATGAAATACGGGGATATTACTAGCAATGATCGCTCTTCCGGTTGATAAATAATCGAACATTTTCATCGGATTGATCACGCGTGCGATATTACCGCCGCTGGAACCCTCGATTTTCTTGCCATACGGCATCACCAAGATATCCGCGGCTGCCTGATACATTGGAAGACGGCTGTTGGATATGAATCCCGTGATGGTTACATTGTGAATGGATTGAGCGTTTAATTCTGATTGCCATGGTGCAATGTCTCTTTCCTGTCCGCCTACCCAGAGAAAGTTGATTTTTGGCATAGATTTGGCTATCGCTATCAGCAGGTCCATCCCTCTTCCTGGATAGAAATGGCCGGTATAACCTACCGTAAATCCGTTTTCCAATCCCAGGGATTTGCGTGCATTATCAGGGTTTGGCAGGCCATCATATCTTTCCGGGTCGGTACCGTTGGGCGCTATTTGAAGATTGTCTGGATCAAAGCGGAGGTCGTACCTTTCCTCGATACCTTCTGCTAATGCCCTGGTGGTAGTCATGATCAATTTTTCAGTTCTCAGCCGCATTAGCATTTGGAAAAGCTTTGGACCCATGAATCCCATTGGAAAATCGTGAAATTCCATTGCAATAGGAACTTTTTGCAGATTCGCGAAAAATGCTGCTTGCAGTGCCCAAGTGTAAACCATGTCGGCTTTCCAATTAATTGCTGAACGGACAGACATCCATGAAAAATCGTATTGTTTTAAACTTTTTGAAAAAGGCAGCCAGGTAATTTTAAATTGATCAGTGATGCCATATATTTCTGCAATCTCATCCCAATGTGCTTGCTGGAATTTTGGTACCCAAAGGTGAATATCATGCCCTATTTGTTTCAGCGCATGGCATACTTTCACTGCTTGAATGCTGTTTGCGGTTTTCGAAGGTATGATTGAGGTGGTGATACATCCAATTCTCATATGGTAGAGGTCTCCCGAAGATTTTTTTCACGAATTCTCACTTCTTTCAAGCCGCGTAAAACGATCATTGTTATGGAGATAACGAAGAAAGCGGATAACAACAAAGCTTCAACATTAAGGCCATATCTGGGCACCAATAAGAAAGCTAACCCGATCTTTGCAATCCCGCAGTATAAACTGATGCGGTAAGGAACCATTGGTAATCCGAGCGATAGCAGCAGGGGGCGATTCCAGAAAAGGATGTTAGCGTATCCCAAACCGATCAAAAACAACAGCAGGGGAATGTAGGCGGGCAGGAACTCAGCGCCGTAAAAAGACAATAACCATCTGCCAAAGAGAGCTAACCCGATCGCGCTTAACCCTGTCCACATTCCGGAGATTAATGTGATGCGTTTTAATATACGGCGTAATAATTTCCAGTCCTTTTTAATCACAGCATTGTTGATTTCAGGGTAGGACGTGGAAATGAAAGGTGTGATGGGCACCTGTACTAGATTGATGATTGCCAATGCTGTCTTGGTGTACCCTACCTCAACGGGAGTGAGGAACCACGCGATCCATAATGCTTCATTATCTCTGACAAGATGAATGACTGTATGGCTGATGTTGGTGCTGAAAGCAAACCCAAATAGTTCTTTAAATGGTGGAAGTGAACTAAAGTTGGTTTTCCACCAATCTTTACCAACTGCTTTGTCCATTTCGTGCCATCCTAAGACAGTGGTACCAAGCCCAAGGATAAATTTACCTAAAATGTATGCCGACAGAATTTCAAGCAGCCCTTTCTGGGTGAAATATGCCCAGACAATAACTGATGCGGTTGCGATCTTGCTGATCAAATTGATAATGGCTTGATTACGAAAATGATTCTGTACCTGGATGATACCAATCGCTGTCTCATACGTGAAATTTGCCAGAATGATCGTGCCGTACAGGATAAAAAGAGGTGCAGTTGTCGGATCATGCGCAAATCTCTCCGCGGCAAGGGGGGCGAAAAGGACAAGGATTATGAAAGAGAGGGCTGCACTAATTATTTCACCAATTCCAGCGGCTTTAATAATAGCTGCGGCTTTATCTCTTTCTTCGTGGACAATCGCTTCTCCGAAGTATTTGACAACCAGCTCATTCATTCGAAAAGAAAAGATCTTATTCAGTGTAGTGGCAAAGACGGTGATTGTACCGATCACTCCAATACCAGCTACACCCAATAATCGCCCAGCGAGAATACTTTGAGCAATGCTCAATCCCATGCCGAGCACGTTGCTGCTCAATAAATATCCCGCATTGCGGATGATCTTTTGCAGTAATTTGTCTTTCTTAAGGGTGTTCCACATGGATGAAAGCAGGCTCATTCGATACTTACCTGACTTGCCCATTCATATTCCTGCTGATACCATTTGACTACTTGCTGAATCCCTTCATCGAGAGTGAATTTTGGACTCCATCCCAACAGGTGCTTGGCTTTTTCAACATTTGCCCAACTTGCGCTCATGTCTGCCGGATGAGCCGGTGAAAATTCGATTTGGGCAGGTTTGCCAATTGCAGCCTCAAATTTTTTTATCAGGTCATTGATGCTGATAGATTCATGCCCTCCTAAATTGATTATTTCAAACCCGACTGGTTTCAAGGCGAGGATAGTTCCACGGGAAATATCCTCTAAATAGGTGAAACCACGTGTCTGAGTACCATCTCCAAAGACATGAACGGTTTTCCCTTCGGTGATCCATTTGTTAAATCGGTACATAGACATACTTGGCCGTCCTGCTGGACCATACACGGTAAAAAATCGCACAACTGTCACATCAACCCCATAGAGAAAATGGTAGCTGTGGCAAAGAGTCTCCGCAGCTTTTTTACTGGCAGCATATGGCTGTAAGGGGTGGCTGGAATCGGCATCTTCAGGCGTGGGATAGGGAGCGTTTTCTCCATAGATACTGGAGGTGGAAGCCAGGATAAATTTCTTGATATTATTTTTCCGGCACATCTCCAACAAGTTGAGTGTTCCGGTTAGGTTGGTCTCGTAATATGACCAGGGGTCGATCAGGGAATCTCGAACGCCTGCTTTTGCCGCAAGATTGATTACTCCGTCTATTTCGGGATGGGCCTGGATTATGGTTTTCAGTTTTTCACGATCACAAATGCTGTCGCGATAAAAACTAAAATTTGGATGCGCAGAGAATTTTTTCAGGCGCCATTCTTTAATCCTCAGGTCGTAAACGGGATCAAAATTGTCAATTCCAACGACTGAGTGTCCATCATTTAGCAAGTCTTCGCATACTCTGGAAGCAATAAAACCAGCAGCGCCGGTGACAATATATTTTCCCATTATAACCTCGTGACTTTAGGGTTATTTTTTCCTTTATCTCCCAGTGCATTGCGTGTGTCTACGATCAAATTTGCATTTTCAAGGATTTGATTATAATCGTAAGAAGAATGGTTTGTGATGATTGCGACGCAGTCCGCAGTCTTTACACCCTCATCAAGGTTGGCTATGCTTTCCAATTCAATCCCTTCGTGGTGAATGGAGGGAATGAAGGGGTCATGATAACTGACTTGTGCTCCCTTTTGTTTAAGATACAGGATCACATCCAATGCGGGTGATTCCCGTAGATCATCAATATCTGGTTTATATGCGACACCGAGAATAAGCACTTTGGAGCCATTCAATGGTTTTTTCTGAAGGTTGAGCGAATCCTGGATCTTACTGACAGCGAAGCGCGGCATGCCTGTGTTAATTTCGGATGCCAGTTCGATAAACCGAGCGGAATAATTCAGTGATTTTAATTTCCAAGAAAGGTACAGTGGATCAATGGGGATGCAGTGCCCCCCCAACCCGGGTCCAGGGAGGAACTTCATAAATCCGAAAGGTTTGGTGGCGGCCGCCTCGATAACTTCCCATACATCCACACCAAGGCGATCGCACATTATTGCGAGTTCATTCACCATGCCGATATTGATCATCCGGAATGTGTTTTCTAATAGTTTTGTCATTTCTGCCACTTCTGCTGAAGATACAGGAACTACCTCGTCCAACGCTTGGCTGTACCAGGCCTGTGTGACTGCCAGGCAGTTATCCGTAATACCACCGATCACTTTTGGCGTATTAATTGTTGTCCAATCCTTCCTTCCCGGGTCAACTCGTTCTGGGGAAAATGCGAGGAAAAATTCCTCTCCTACTTTAAGTCCGCTTTCTTCACACAGCCTTTGTAATATCAGTTCGCGAGTCGTGCCGGGATAGGTGGTGGATTCAAGCACGATGGCTAAGCCCGGATGAATGTATTTTTGGAGGGTTTCCGCCACGGATAGAATGAATGAGAGGTCAGGGTCGCCAGTTTTTCTAAGCGGCGTAGGCACGCATATACTGACAGCGTCCACTTTAGAAAGTACGGAAAAATCAGTGGTCGCGGTTAGGCGCTTGGCTTTAATCAGATCGCTGATTTGTTTGTCACTGATATCAAGCACATAACTTTTTCCGCTGTTCAATGAATCTACTTTCGATGTGATCGGATCAATCCCTGTAACTTTAAAGCCGCTTTCTGCGAAAACGACCGCGAGCGGAAGCCCGACATATCCTAATCCTAAGATGGCGATGTGGGCTGATTTTCCATTGAATTTATTTATTAAGTCTTGTGTATAGTTCATACAATAATCCTTTTAGAAAAAACTAAGCTGGGTAGTGGCATCTTCTTTATCGTCGGGTGCTGCTGCCGCTAATCTTTCCTTTTCTTTTAATATCAGGTCCTTTAATTGGGCAAAATCATGCATAATCACCGAACGCAGCTTTGGCTGATGCAGCGCGGCGGCGGGATGGTACATAGGCACAATCAATCGTCCATCGAGCAAAACAGCTTTCCCGTGGATCTTGCTGATGCGTGCGTTTTCAAAGTAACGCGCCATAGAAATTCTTCCCAACGTGATGATGATTAAAGGGTTAATGGTCTCGATCTGTTTATCCAGGAAAGCTCTGCACGCTTTCAACTCCTGTTCCTGTGGATCACGGTTGTTTGGGGGGCGGCATTTAACCACATTGGTGATGAATATGGTTTCCCGGGGTATTCCTGCGTTACTAAGGAGTTGTGTGAGAAATTTTCCAGAAGCACCAACAAAGGGTAATCCCTGTTCATTTTCGTGAAAACCAGGCCCCTCACCGATTCCCATGATCTCCGCATTTGCGGGACCAGCTCCAGGAACAGCGTTCTTCCGTGAATGTGATAATTCGCATTTTTGGCAGTGCCGAATATCTTCCGCAATTTTTGCTAAAGTGTTTTCTGCGTTCACAAGATCTCCTTTCATAACTAAGAATTTTCCTTCCGTAATTGAATCAACCCAGAATTATACTGGTAATGCGCTGTCAATGTTTTTGACTGTACGGAGGTAAATTGGAGCCATTGAAGCAGCATCATCAAAATCTTGAACGATAAATCGCTCAAACGCCATGTTTGCGAGGATAGAGGGGCGGCGGATGTTTTGGGGAGGGTCTGCAAATTGAATGTTCCGCCAACGTCGCGAAAGGATTTTTCTCTCATCGTTGTCTATTTCTCCACAAACCAGCGTGCGTGAGGTGATGTTTTTCTCTAATTCATAGGCAGACACGACCAAAAGCTCACCACTGCTCGCCCATTTTCCTTCAACACTTGTGTATTTCATGGCGGCGAATCGCTCTCTGCCAGCCCGAAGCAGGCAGATCAAATCTATGTCCTGCACGGGTATTCCGCGCGCTGTAATATCGAGGGAAGGAACACCAATCAAGGGGATGTGGAGAGATAAGGAAAGTCCTTTTGCTGCTGCTAGCCCTATCCTAAGGCTGGTGAATGATCCCGGTCCGAGAGCAACAGCAACCCCCTTTAGATCTTTTCTATCTGTATCGGTGTCCAGCAGTGCATTTTTAATGGAGGGAGATAATTCAACGGTATGCCTGCGGTTTGTCCTCCATACTTTTTCATAAAGGACTTGGCAGCCATCAAAGAGGGAAATTCCTATCCATTGGGTTGACGTATCTATTGCAAGGATCATATGAAACTCTTTATCATTTCTTTTTTAAGATTTTCCAACATTTTTTTATATCGATTACCCTTTGGTTTCATGATCAGCCCACGCTGTTCATCGTCCATCCAGGTCATGTTAATCCATAAATATGTATCAGGCAGTGCTGCAAGGATGCGTTCTGGCCATTCAACGATAAAAGGGCCGCTGCCAATCATCCGGTCTATATCCAGGTCTTCTGCTTCAAGTGCATCTTGCAATCGATAAGCGTCTAAATGGTACATTTCTGATCCATCCGCGCGTCTGTAATTCTTGACCAGCACAAACGTAGGGCTGGTTGCTCGATCTAATGATCCCCATCCATTAGCGATGCCTTGTGTAAGGGTTGTTTTTCCTGCTCCAAGCTCGCCGCTCAGGCAGATAACATCATGCGGCTGAATCATGCTGCCTAATCGGATTCCGATTCGGCGCGTTTGGTCTGCGCTGCGGCTGATAAATTCAAAGGAATTAGGGTCAAGGATAGGCATTATAAATTTTTATTGATCATTTTTGCAATTGTCCGTACGATTTGACGGGAAGCATCAGGCCTTGCCAGCCGTTTGGCGTTTTCAATGGCCTTCATTCTTTTCTCGGGGTTGTTCAGCCAATCATTCAGCGTATTGATAATATCTTTAATGTCTGGCGCCCAAACACCCGCACCTTCATCTATTACATATGATACATTACCTTCTTCCTGCCCCGGTATGCGGTGATAAAGAATGATAGGAAGATTGGCGATCATGGCTTCACTAATTGTTCCTGGCCCTGCTTTGGTGACCAGAATATCTGCGGCACGCATAAGGTCTGGCATATTGGTAACAAAGCCGTATACAAGAGTGGGAATATTCCAATTCATCGCTTCCAGTTCATCTTTAAGTTTCTTATTCCTCCCGGTAATGATAACTAAGCCGGCGTCAGGTTTTGCCTGGTTAATTTCTTTAGAAACGGCGCCGAGCGGCCCCATTCCTTCTCCACCGCCAACCAGGAGGATCATAGTTTTATCTTTTGGCCACCCTAAATTTTTTCTCAGTGTTCTCTTATCGCCGGGTGGTTTGCAAAAACGATCTGCAACAGGAAGACCGATAACTTTTATTTTTTTCGGATCAATTCCAGCGTTTTCTGCGGGTTTGCGGGCCTGCTCAGTAGGGATAATTATCAGATCGGCTTCTTTCGCGAACCAGGCGGTATGGCTGGATACGAGGTCAGTAACAACGATCATGTAAGGGGTAGTATTTTCTCTTTTTCGCATAGCGCGCAAGAAAGGTATATTAATCAAAGGATGTACTGAAACATAAAGGTCGCCAGGGTGCTCCCTGAGCATTTTATACATACCGAAACGGATATACGGCCAAAACGCTGAGAATAAGACTTGCATAAAGTCCGGATTATCGCTGGCTTTAAATGTGAACTCCCACATATATTCCATTCGGGACATGAGGGGATAAGCCGGGCCAGCCAGATTTAATGGCGGGGGTGAATATTCTTTGAAAAAATCCACCATCTCATAAGTGTACTCTTCCGGGAATTCCAGATCAAGTCCTTCGATGATCGCTTCAGAGGCACTTCGGTGCCCTCCGCCGGTATCAGAGAAAAGAAATACTATATGCGGTTTGTGCTTATTCTGTTTTTTCATCAAAAATTCTTTTTAGGTTCTTTTTCAAACGATTTCTTACTTCCCGCCGGCTGAGCAGAATGTGTCTTTGGCAGGTCTGGCATTCCAAGCCAATATCCGCCCCCAGTCGGACGACTTTCCACTCATATCCCCCGCAGGGATGCGGTTTTTTTAGCCTGAGAATGTCGTTTAACTCAAGATCTGGAAGCATGGTTGGATTATATCGCAAGTTGTAAATACACCACTTTCAGATTATAGTTATGCCATGATAAATAACTCTCCCTCTTATATTATGTCTGGCATTATCACCCTTTTGATCGCTTTCACTTTTCATGAGTTCGCGCATGCTTGGACAGCAACTAAATTCGGTGATGACACTCCTCGATTGTATGGACGGTTGACACTCAATCCGATGGCTCATCTGGACATTCTAGGAAGCTTGATGCTGATTTTTGCGGGGTTTGGCTGGGCGAAACCAGTACCGATCAATCCAAGAAAATTGCGGCAGCATTCCCCTGCAGCGGAAATGCTCGTGTCTTTGTCTGGTCCCACCTCAAATTTTTTACTGGCTGCTCTGGCTGCCATTCCACTGCGGTTTGGCTGGGTAAGTCCCGCTGTACCAATGATAAATATATTCCCAACCCCCTATGAATTCCTGTTGTATTTCCTTTTCACTAATCTGGGATTGATGGTGTTCAATTTAATTCCACTACCTCCTTTAGATGGAGAAAAGATTTTGGAATTTCTACTGCCGCCTGCTTGGGAAGAGTGGTGGGCGACGATCAAGCCATACGGTCCTTACATCCTTATAGGATTGTTCATTTTAGGCCCAATGATCGGATTTAACCTTATAGATGTGCTTATCAGTCCGCTTGTGATGGGCATGGCAAAATTATTATTAGGGGGATTCTGATAGTGTTAGTAGAAAAAACAACACCATAAAATAGAATATCATTGTCCCTGATGCCTTATTTCTCTTATATGCTTGAATGCCGAGATGGTAGTTATTATTGCGGTTGGACAACTGATCTGGAAAAGCGGGTTGAAACCCATGCGTCAGGAAAAGGCGCGCGATATACCAGATCCCGGCTCCCTGTCTCACTGGTTTATTTTGAAGAATTAAATAGCCGCACGGAAGCAATGCGGCGTGAGTGGGAGCTCAAACAGAAAGACCACAAATCTAAGAGAAATCTTGCGAGATTATTCAATGCAGACAACAGAAAATAGTCTGACAAAAAAGCTCTCAGGCACTGAACGGCAGGTAATTGTCCCCGGTTGGAGTGTTTTTAAGTAATTTGGCGGCAGTTAAGCTGCTGTTTGTTTTTGCTTAATCTGTGAATATTGGCAGGTGGCCGAGTGCGATGACGTGTTCCCATTTTTTTGGGTCACCCTCCGTGAAAATAGCAGCTTCAACCGTGATGTTGGCATCTACTTTCTCTAAGATATTTCGCATTCCTTCCAGCGTGGAGCCAGTGCTGATTACATCGTCGATAATGGCAGCTTTTTTGCCTTTCAGCAGGGGGATATCCTTTTCATCCAAAATTAGTGTTTGTAATTTTCCCGTGGTGATGGATGATGTTTGTGCCTGGATGGCATCACCCATATAGATCTTGTAATCTTTACGGAGAACGACATACGGCTTACCGGTCACCACAGACAGCGCGTGGGCTAAGGGAATGCTTTTTGATTCTGCGGTCACGAAAACGTCAAATTGGCTTTTGGCGAGTTTCTTTCCTAATTCCTCGGCGCACACGTTCACAAGCTCAGTATCCCCCAGGATATTGATAATGGCGATTTTTAGACCGGGCTTGATCTCGAATAGGCGTAAATCACGTTTCACACCCCCAATCTCAATTGGATAAGTTTCGTATTTCTCAGCCATTCTCTCCTCTAGTTTTCTGAATCAAATTATATTTAAAAGTGAGTGTATCATAAGCGAAA
>CAZILY010000010.1:0-22701 GCA_964540175.1 uncultured Pelolinea sp.
TACCAGATCCAAAATTCAATTGGGTACCTGGAGAACTGCCTTTTCAATTGAGTGAGACCAGCAGATCTCTATATATTTTTTATGCACACTTGAAATATCCAGCTGATATAAATGTGGGAGATAAAGTGTCCTGCGGGCAGCAAATTGGTCAAGTTGGAAACACAGGAGATTCTTCCAACCCGCATTTACACTTTGAAACCCGAGTTGGCCCATCTGGTGCAAGGTTTAATAGTATGGCATACTATACGGCTCAATCCACACAATCTGAAAGGTATAATTATATTGTTTGGAGAGTAAGTAATATGTTCCAATTGTTTGATCCGATGGTACTTCTTTCTATAAAGGGATAAAAAAGGTAGGTTAACAATGAATAAAAAGAAAATTATTAAGACATGTATGCTCGTATGCATTTTAGTTCTAATCGTTGGTTGTGGATCTTCACCCGAAGTAACACCGACAATTGACCCCATATTAGTTGCCGGCACCATCCAAGCTGAATTTACTCAGGCCGCACTACTGACCCCGTCCGCCACAATTGCACCCCCACCCACTGCCACATCACTTCCCATCCCAACACTACCCCTGCCTCTTGCTCCCACAAGCCCAGCAAACGCTTCAGGACCGGCGCCTTTATTACCTGCAGATTCACCAGATAACGCAATTTGGATCGAGGATGTAGAAACACCCGATGGAAGTATTTTTGAAGCTGGCGACCGATTCACAAGAACCTGGAAAATTGAAAATACGGGTACAACAATATGGAACACAGATTATCGGTTGATTTACTACTATGGTGAGCCGATTATGTGCGATGAAGCAGACATGGATATATATTTGCAGCAATCAGTTGATCCGCATAACCAAATTACATTAAGTGTGCGAATGACCGCACCAGACCAGATTGGAACTTATAAAAACCATTTCCGAATGATAAATGATAAAGGGGAGGTTTTTGGAGATAATTTATTTATAGAAATCGTAGTTGGTACGTGGGAAGAAAAAAACGCACAATACAACAATTAATAATAATCCCAATTATCTATGGTGTCTAATATCGGGACGATAAAAGCCAAGGCAAAAATCCTTGGCTTTTCTTTTATCGGATTCACAGAGATTCAGCAATCACCTCACTTCCCAAATTATTTGGATTGGCTCAAGAGAGAGCAGTATGGATATCTTGAATTTCTTAATAAGGCCTATGTAGTTGAATCCAGAAGAGAGCCGCGGCAATTATTAAAAGACGCAAAAACCGTCATTGTTCTTGGGGTAAAGTACAGCCCTTCCCCTAAAAGAAAACAATCAGAATCCTCTAATAATGAAGGGATTATCGCATCTTTCGCTCAGTATGAGGATTATCATCATGTGATAAAAAACAAAGCCATTGAATTGATGGAATCCATCAATAGTAAACGATCCAAAATAATAAATTACAGGATTTTTATTGATTCAGGACCTCTTATGGAAAAGGATTTTGCTTATGCAGCAGGATTAGGATGGATAGGGAAAAATTCGTTATTCATACACCCAAAACTTGGCTCATTTACATTGCTCTGCTGCATAATAGTTGACACAGATATATATGCAAAGCCTTTGATTTCCAGTGATCTATGTAAAAATTGTCATCTCTGTATTCAAGCATGCCCTACCCAATGCATCGCTGGGGATCACACCATTGATGCAAGCCGATGTATTTCTTACCTAACCATAGAACATAAGAAGATTATTCCTAGAGACATTCGGCCTTTGATCAGGAATCATGTTTTCGGATGTGATATTTGCCAAGATGTGTGCCCTTACAATATTAAGGTTGCCGAGAAACAAAGTGAGATGTTTTTCAACTTGAAGAAAAAAGATCATCATCCATTGGATTTACAAAAAGAATTGAGTCTTACAGAGGTTACTTTCAAAAAAAAATATATTGGAACCCCAATTCTAAGGGTTTCTTACGAACGCCATCTCCGCAATATCATCATCGCTGCTGGGAACAGCAGAAATCAGAAGTTTATAGAACCCCTTAATAATTTGTTAGCCAGTGATTCGGAAATAATTAGAGCCCATGCTGCATGGGCTTTGGGGATAATCGGTTCAGAGGAGTGTTTCTTGATTCTCCGCTCACACTTGGCCTTCGAAAACAATCCTCTTGTGAAAGAGGAGATTTTATTCGCACTTAAATAAACTAATGTATCCAGATTGGACGCGCAGCATTTTCAGCTATCAACTGAAAATGGTTATCTTGTTTTTCCCAAACCCACACCTCAGGTTGTGAATCTGAACGCGTAAGTAAATATCTCTGGAAAGCCAACTTTTCTTCCATGGAATTCCATGAAAGTGCAGAATGATCATATTGATAATCATTAGTTAATTCCAAAACCATTTTTCCCTCTTTATTGACCGCCCAGATCTGCTTGCTATTTCCGCTGAATCCCGTTCTAACCAGCACCACTAGATTCTCACTCCCAAAATAGGTGGGGTGGAAATAATTTATGGATAATTTTTGACCATCAAATAATTTAGTCAATGAATCAGAACCTGCATTAGCTTCAAAAATCGAAATATCAGCAATTCCTCCCCGGTAATTCCGCATTCCAAAAAGAAAACTGCTGCGATCATTTCCCCACGAACCTATCAAATCTGAATCACTCTTCATCGATTGAATCAGGTTTAAGCCAGCAAGGTCAAGAACTCTTAAATTGTTTTTATTATTCTCAAAATATCTAAGTAATTGGCCGTTTGGAGAGAAGTCAATATTTGAGATGATTCCTCTTTCAATAATTGTTTCTTGATTTCCACTCATAATGAAAAAGATTAACTCACTTTTAGGTACTTTTTTAAGAAAAGCAATTTTTGTACCCAAATAATCAATTGCCAAATTATCACAAATGAACTCGCTACACCCATAAACCTTTTCCTTTTTTCCCCTCTCTCTATCCATTTTCCAGATATCCGTTCCACCCTTTTCATTCTTCGCTGCATACACTAACCAATTACCACTTCTTGACACAGCATAGTCCACTACCTTTCCTCCAGTTTGCGTCAGAGGTATTCTTTCCTGCTCACAATACTGCCAAATTTCCGGCTTATTGGTAACATCCCCGATGTACACGAGACAAGGCTGCCGTATTATGATCCTATGCACATAATCTAACTCCCCCTTATTTATTATTACAGCATATTCTTTCTCTATTTCAAAAAATTCAGCGGGATTTATCAATAAAACTTCACTCAAATTTTCTAACATGAACCTTATATGCGGGGTAATTTGAACAACAATATCCTGATCAACATTAAAGGGGATGTCTTCCTTATCAATTAAAATTGGCCCGGTTAACCCAACACTGGTCGGGTTGTTGATAGCTCCATTCGCGATACTGCAACCTGAAAGGGTTCCTGTAATGAAAAACAGCACAAGTTGTATGAATAAATATTTTCGAGCCATTGAAGTATGTTCCCACATTTCGGTGGGAGCTTAATCTATTTAACTCGCCAAAGTACTCGTGGGAGCAAAGGTGGGTGTTGGAGTAACCAGGTTGACTCGTACGACCAATCTTACGCCCACAGGGATATTGTTCTCATCATCAATCTTATCTTTATTAATTGAGAGAATATCTTCAATCGTGGAATTAAATTGGCTGGCGATAAATACAATGGAGTCACCTGCCTGTACAATGTATTCAATACGCGTACCTGAGGCAACATCTGCTGGCACAGGAGTAGGCGTGGGTAACTTTTGCCCAGGTGCAGGTACATTTATTTTCTGACCAGGATAAATTGGGCAATCACCATCTTCAAAATTATTAATCGCTAATAGAGTTTGAAGGTCAACCTCAAATTTTTCTGAGATTCCCCAACAGCTATCAAATTCCTGTACTTCGTATTCAAATGGGCCAGTAGGAGTCGGAGAAACTGTTAAAGTTGGAGTTGGTGTTTCTGTCGGAACCAAAGAAGCTGTTGGTGAAATAACAGGAGTTGGCGGCATGGTGCTTGTTGGAGTAGGCTTTTTCTTAAATAGATTAAAAGAGAAGCCTCCACCCGTGATCCAAAGAACGATGATCACAACGCCGATGATCACTAGCAAAACAGCTAAGATCGTGATGAAAACAGGTAAGAATCGCTGTTTTTTCTTATAAGCATTTAATACATCTTTTGGGGATTGTCTTCCAAGCATTTTTACCTTTACCTTTTTATTGATTTATTAATAATCCGATCTCGGAATTAACCACATTCTAACCTATTTTTTCCTCATTTGATTACTTAAAAAATAAATCCCACCAAATTTTCCAATTCTCCTGATTCCCAGGATTTGGAGTAGCCAAGTAATTTACTTCTTGTGTTATATCCCCCATTGGGAGGGGTATGATCACATGGTCACCAGGGAGAACTTTTCTCTCATATGTTCGCGCCCATTCTTCCACCGCTTTGTCAGAGTCAGCATACGCTATCTGTGTTTCTAACGCAATCCGAGTGGATTCCAACCTGATGATTCTTTCATCCATCTCATCTTTTTGCGATGATAATCTTAAATATTCGGATAATCGAGAATTCAATCCCAACATCATAATGAACAAAATGAAAAGCAAAATGATATATATCCACTGCCTTTTTATTCGTTTTAATTTAGGCATATTTATATATTACCCCATAAAAACTAGCCGTACAATCAATCAAAAACAATAATCTTTCATAACAGAGATAATGCCGAAGGAGGGATTTGAACCCTCATGAGCGTAATGCTCACTACGCCCTGAACGTAGCGCGTCTACCAGTTCCGCCACTTCGGCTAACAACCTGAATGAAATTCTATCAAAATACAAGATTTTGTCAACAGAACAACTGTAATTAGATTTTTCTTCAAATTATCCAAAAACCATGATTATTTTTTACACTTAAATAACGGCATCAATCTTGCATGATAAACTAAAGAGGTTTTTGATTCTTATAATTGGAAAATGATGCGTAAGAAAGAAAATGGCTTATTAATTATTGCAGTCTTATTTTTCTTCCTACTCGCTTGTACTATCCCTGTCCGCTGGATTGGTTTCTCAGATAATAAAAATGGCGGATTACAATTGCTTGCAGATATAGGAAAATATAACAACAGCGATCCCACACCTTTCCAACCCTTTCAATTCACTGCAACCCCAACCAGAGATATTCAACCAATAACCGGTGCTTTAGTCCCTAATCCCGGATTACTTCCTCCTGAAGATCAAGTGAACATCCTTCTTTTAGGATCAGATTGGCGCCCAAACAGCGGTTATCGAACAGATGTTGTTCTACTTGCCTCTATAAATAAAAAAGAAGCAACAGTAAGTTTAATTTCATTTCCTCGGGATCTATGGGTAGAAATACCAGGAATTCAAAAAGAACGTATAAACACAGCAATGGGGTATGGCGGATTTCCTCTTCTAAAAACGACCTTTGAACACAATTTCGCTGTCACAATTGATTATTATATGATGACCAATTTTAGCGGTTTTAAAAGCATTATTGATACATTAGGCGGCATAGAAATAGAAGCATCCCAGAACACCGCTGACCGCTGTGACCTTGCATATCAACATGGTGCCTGGTGTTCAATAGGTCCAGGTCAAGCGCACTTAGATGGGGAACTAGCTCTCTGGTACGTCCGTTCTAGATATACCTCTAATGACTTTGATCGAACAAGACGTGCGCAGGAAGTGCTGGAAGGATTGTTCAAAAAAACGATGTCGCTTGATGCAATCTCGCGCGCACCAGAATTGTATAATCTATTCATCAGCAGTGTTGAAACTGATATGGCATTTGATGATCTACTTACATTAATTGCAATTGCTCCTACTATACTCTCAGACACTGCGCGAGTTACACGATACTATATCGGCCCCGAACAAGTAACCCCCTACGTGATCCCTTCAAGCGGAGCAAATGTTCTTCTGCCTAATTATGATGCGATTTGGGAAATAATCAGACAAGCAGTTTATCAACAATAAACCACTTGACTTAACTTAAGAATTATTTTAAACTCATAATAACTATACGCAATATTGGAGTTAATTATGAATAATGATATTTCAAATATTCCCCACATAAATGCATCCACTTCAATCCCCGCAGCCATGAGTTTCTGGCAAATTTACCTGGCCGATCAAGATAAATCAGATTACACAATCAAGGCATTTCTCGGTGACCTTCGCCTGCTAACCAAGTTTTTACCCCCGGATATCGCTATCGGAGATATTACAAACTCTGACCTCAATCGATTCGTTGAATGGCTAAAAAATGGTAGAGGAAAAAATATTTCTTGCAGCCCAAAAAGTTTGTCTCGACGAATAACCACACTCAAATCTTTTTTTAGATGGCTTTTTGAGCACGGTCGTATCGGGAGCAATCCCGCAGAGAAAATAGTCCAGCAAACTGTCATAAGTCCCCTGCCCCATGTACTTTCATCTGCTGACCTGAGCTTAGTATTGGAGACCTGTGACCATATCCGAAATTCCGAGAAACCCGACACGCGCCCAATGGCATTATTTATGCTTCTTCTTGAAACCGGAATCAAAAAAAGCGAGTGTCTGAATATTAAACGCTCACATATTGAAACGGGCGGAGACAATTATTTATTTGTTCGATACGCGGATGGAAGAGACCGGAACAAGGAAAGAAAAATTTCCATTTCAGAAGAATTCATTGAAATATATCAGGAATATTTAATCCAATATGACCCCGACGAAAAAGTTTTTCCTTGGTCTCCTCGCCGATTAGAATACATTCTTGAAGATATCAGTTCCACCGCAGGTATTGATAAGCACCTGTCATTTTCAATGTGCAGATGGAATAGTGCTCTCTCTGATTGGAAAAGTGGAGTTGAAAAGGATGCTATCCGCCAAAAACTTGGAATATCAAAAATTCAATGGCGTGAGATAAAAATGAAACTTCAAAAACTGGACAACCAATCTAATTAAAACTATTTTTCTTCCCTCACGTCAAGTTTTATAACACATTTAGTGGAATCAGTTATTCTAAAGTCAAATGCAGGTTGAAATCCGGGAATCCAGATTATTTCTTCATTTAATAAAATTAGCGGCCAATCTGCTCTAAATCGCTTTGGAAAACCTTTGTTTATCCAAAAATCTGACAATTTCATTGAATGCCCGGATAAACCTAATGGAGCGTAACGGTCCCCAGCCTGCCATTTGCGCATGTGAATTTTTCTTTTGCCTAACCCTGCATCCAAATATGCGGAAAAATTATCTTCATTCCTGTTGAAGACCATCCTTACTTCGTCAATGTCCAACTCTGTGATTTTTAGAAACCAATTCCGATTGATTGGTGTAGATCCGGGAATATCGACTTCAGTCACTTCGTTTTCCAGTTTAAGTCCTCCCTCACCTTTCATATTATCCAGATCTATTAATAAATACCCTCGATCTTTTTCCACAATTACATGAAAATCATTCAGCAATCTTGAATAATGACTGGTTATTTCTCCCGCAAATACCTTTCGGATATTTTCAATTAAGTTGAATGTTTTTTTCTTCCCAATATTGGTGAAATTTTGCAACGAATCATTAATAATATATCTTTGGACACTGACTGGATGCCGTCTGAACTCTTGAATATTTATCTCCACAAAATTCTTTTTTTTCAGGTATATTACATCTCCGGTTATTCCTTCTGTATACTGCCTAATGAAATCATTATCATCACGCAAAATATCACTCATTCGGATTAAACTTTGCTTAAATTTCGGATTATATTTTTCTAGCACAGGAATCAATTTTCCGCGTATTCTGTTTCGGGTGAACACCTCATCTATATTTGTCTCATCAGTAGCAAAGACAAGATCATTCTCTTCACAATAAGACATAATCTCATCCTTCCAGACATTCAATAATGGACGGACGATTGGAATTGATTTACTAAATTCGCTATAAGACATTTGCTCCATACCAATCAACCCATTTAATCCAGTTCCTCGAATTAAATTCATCATGATAGTTTCTACCTGATCATCAGCATGATGAGCCACTACAACAAAGGCTGACTTCGTTTCTTGGGCAACTTTCACAAGGAATTGATACCTGAATTTTCGAGCAGTTTCTTCAATTCCCTTATTGAATTTTTCAGCGAGATTTTTTATATCATCTGTACCCACCCTAAAATCATATTTATATTTTTTAGCTACTTTTCTAACAAATAGTACTTCTTCGTCTACAGATGTCCGCAATTGGTGGTTAAAATATGCGACCACAACTATAAAGCCCAGTTTATGAAGAATATCCAGTAAACAAATGGAATCTGCTCCCCCTGAAAATCCAAGTACAATTTTCTCTTGAATTTCAATCCCACATTTTTCTTCCAGGTTTTTCGAAACTCGATCGGTTAGCATTTTAAAAATTATAGCATTTACATCAGTTTCCATTTTTCTTTCTTTATTAATATTAAAATAAGAGTATGCAAATTGATTTTTTCTCCCAAATTGAACTATCAGCTTCATTGTTGATAAATTCAGAATACGCCGTGGCATTCACCGGCGCAGGAATATCGACTGCATCTGGAATCCCAGATTTCCGCTCACCAAAAAATGGATTATGGGGAAAAGTTGACCCATTTGTGGTTGCGTCATTAACTGCCTTTAGAGACCATCCAGAAAAGTTTTTCAAATGGTTTAAACCCTTATTTCTACAAGCAAGATCCGCCATGCCTAATCCAGCCCACATATTCCTCTCACGCATGGAAAATGAAGGAATAATTAAATCAATCATCACCCAAAATATTGATTCTTTACAACAGAAATCCGGAGCACAGCGGGTAATTGAGCTGCACGGATCAGCGAGAACTGCTACCTGTCCGAAATGCAGATCCACCTATGACACAGATCATCTATTTGAGTTATACAACAGTGATGGCAATTTACCCACTTGCCCCCAATGCGGCCACATTGTAAAACCAGATATTGTACTCTTTGAAGAAATTCTTCCTGAAAAAGCATGGCATTCAGCCCACCATGAAGCGCGCAGAGCAGACTTAATTCTGGTAATTGGTTCTTCGCTAGAAGTATATCCTGCCAACACAATACCAGACATAGCTGTCCGTAATGGGGCAAAACTGATCATTAATACATTTTCTAGCACGCCAATGGATCATCTCGCAGATGTTCTTCTCCCCATGGATGTTACACAATCAATACCTGAACTTTACAAAATGGTTAATAGCTAAACACTTCCCCGCCGTCCAAATTGCCTTTCCAACACACTTACTGATATATGTATCATTGTGGGACGCCCATGAGGACATGTGCGTGGACTGACGCAATTCTCAAGATCTCTAATCAACTGTTCCTGCTCTTGAACTGATAATACCTGGCCGCCTTTTATCGCTAGACGTTTGCAAATCTGCGTGATCATTTTGTCTCTATTCCCTGCGTCAACAAGTTCTTTCGGGGAATTTTGGTCATCACTTATCGCAATCAACAGTGCTTCCTTTGGATCCATAGACGAGAGAATTTGAGGTACAGCCATGATTTTATAGGCACCGGGACCGAATGGCTCCAGCTGAAATCCAATCCCTGTTAAAAGATCTAACTGCTGCTCTAATCGTTCAAATTGGGAAGCTGGAAAAGATACAGGCACAGGTTCTAACAAGAACTGAGAGATTTTTTCGCCTACACCTTGATTTGCGATTTTTTCAAAGAGAATCCGCTCATGAGCCGCATGTTGATCAATCAGATATAAACCATCTGGACCTTCTGCAATTATATAAGTCAATCCCAATTGCCCAATTGATCGCAAGAGCGGTAAACTAAAAACCTTAGATGGGGCCAGTGAAACAGATTTCAACTGCCCATCCAATTGCGCTTCTTGGATAGGGTCAATAGAACCATTAAAACCTATTTTGATATTTCCTTCATCTTTTGTAAAGCCAGGTGTTTTCCAAATACGAGGAGACACTGCAGCATAAGGAGCATACGCAGCAATCGTCTTGCGAATGATTCTTTGGATTGTGGTGAAAACTTGATTGGAATTTCTTAACCTGACTTCTGCCTTTGTCGGGTGAACATTCACGTCAACTTCAGCCGGGGGAATGTTAATGAATAAATTAGTTATTGGGAAACGCCCGACCATCAGTAATCCATAGTACCCTCGAGTAATGGCAGAAGTTAAAACCGGATCGCTCACCAATCTTCCATTAATAAAAAAGAATATTTCCTTCCGGGTTGAACGAGAGATATTCAGGGGGCTTGTATACCCTTTGATTTGAAGATATTCATCTGAATAATTTACCTCTATCAATGACTTTGCGGTATCTAAATCATATATCTGAGATAATATTTCCCGACGGTTATTCTTGCCATTGGTTGCTAAGATTTTTTTTCTCTCTTGAACAAGGGAAAATCTAATCCCCGAATAAAAAAGAGCATAGCGGGAAACAATTAAATTAATCAACCGCCTCTCGGTAATATCTTTTTTTAAGAACTTTAATCGGGCTGGTACATTAAAAAATAAGTCTTCTACTTTAATCAAAGTACCCACAGATCGTCCAACAGACTTTTTCCCGATTCTATCCCCCCCTTCTATAACAGTGCTGAACCCAGTCTCTTTATTTATCACCCTTGATTCAATCGTAAATCTGGAAATTGCCGCAATGGAAGCAAGTGCTTCTCCTCGAAATCCGAGAGACTCGATTTTCTCCAAATCCTCTGATGATGAAATCTTACTGGTTGCGTACCGTTGTAATGCGATATCAGACTCTTTATACGCTATCCCATCTCCATTATCAATAACTTCAATTAATTTCTTGCCTGCTTGTTCAATCTTAATTAAAATCTCCGTTGATCCAGCATCAATAGAATTTTCAAGCAGCTCTTTAACTACAGAGACTGGCCGCTCAACGACCTCTCCAGCAGCAATCTTTGAGGCAACTTCCTTGGGGAGTATGATTATTGGCATTGTTCTGTTTTAGATTATATCTGAAGGTTGTTTAAGGATATACTTTCTTTGATATGATACACACGATTTTCTTTGACCTCGACAACACGATTTACTCACGCCATTGTGGGTTATGGGAAGCAATTGGTGAACGAATTAACTTGTACATCACAGATATACTACACATCCATAAAGATGAGGTTCCAGCAATCCGCCAATATTGCCGAAAATATTATGGAACTTCTCTTCAAGGACTGAAAAGTTTATATCAAATCGATGAAGCCGATTTTCTCTCTTTCGTTCATGATGTAGACCTATCGAAAATATTATCCGACAACGGAAAACTTTCAGAGCTATTGGACTCGATCCCTCAAAGAAAGATGATTTTCACTAATTCGGATGCTGCGCACGCCAATCGAGTCCTGAACTTTTTTGGTGTAAAGTCATATTTCGATCTTGTTATCGATGTTCTATCTATACAGCCACATGTTAAACCGCATCCGAAAGCATTTGAAAAAGCATTATCGATTTCCGGGATAGCCTCTCCCGATGGATGTATGTTCATTGACGACATGATTGAAAACGTAGTACAAGGTGAAAAGATGGGATTCTTATCCATTTTAGTAGGGGAACCAAATGAGAACCTTCTAAACATTCCAGACATTTACATGCTTCCTGACTTTCTAAAATCATTAAACTAAATAGGTGAAAGATGCGATTTTCAAAAAAGATTTTTTTCGTAGTTGGTTTTTTCGGTTTTCTTGGGTTTATCACAATTTTCTTGATTGGTTTCCTTTTTGGACAATCTACTCAACTTAATGCATCAACCCTGTTGTTCTTAAACGGGAATCATGAGATGGACAACCTGTTTAGCCCTTATCAAGAAGCATGGAAAATCGTTCATGACCAATATCTTGAACAACCGGTTAATGATATAGATCTGATGCATGGGTCTATCCAGGGAATGATGGAAAGTTTAGGGGATCCATATTCAGCATATCTCGATCCAGAACAATTCAGAGAACAAAATGCACCTTTAGAAGGAGAATATACAGGTATAGGCGCCTGGGTTGATACAAGTGGTGAGTTCCTTGTAATTGTCAGTCCAATGCCAAATTCTCCAGCCGAAGATGTAGGCTTAAAACCGGGTGATGTGGTGAAAAAAATTGACAACCAAGATATAACTAATCTTGACCCCTCTCTTGTTCTTAGAAAAATACTTGGTCCAGCAAATTCACAAGTATTAATCACCATCGCTCGTGAAGAAGAACCCGATCTCTTGGAATTCGAGATTACTCGTGCAGTAATTCCCGTCCCATCAGTTGAAAGTGAACTCATAAATGAGCATATTGGATATATCCGATTATATACTTTTGGGGTCAATTCTTATGATGATTTTTCGCTGGCTGTAACTCAACTGCTTGGACAAGGTGCTGATAATTTGATCATTGATCTTCGCAACAATACCGGAGGCTATGTAGATTCAGCCATTGATATCACTTCAATCTTCCTCGAAGAAAAGGTTGTTCTGATTGAAGAATGGGGAGATGGAACCACAAAAGATTACCTGACCAGCAAAGATCCTGTTGCACTGGACACTCCTTTGTATATATTGGTAAATAAGGGAACCGCTTCCGCATCAGAGATCACTGCTGGCGCGTTGCAGGATTACAATCGTGCAATGCTTATCGGCACAACAACTTTCGGGAAAGGCCTGATTCAAAACTGGATTCCTCTTAAGGGTGATAATGGCGCTATTCGAGTTTCAATTGCGCATTGGTTAACCCCTTATGGGCGTCAGATCCAAGGTCTGGGCCTTACACCCGATATAGAGATCCAATTTACCGAAACTGATTATTACAACGGTATCGACACACAGCTTGAGAAAGCAATTGAGGTAATTACTACTGATTAGAGCATTTGTTTAATTGACAGCTAATTATGTGTTGTGTATAATGTACGATTGCTTATGACTCAATCTAGGAGATTTATTTAATGGCTTCAGATATTATTACAGGAATTTCATCATCGTCACAATTAAAAAGAAAAATGCATTTAAAGGGTTCAGTTATTAAAACCAATAAAGCTGGCGCGATCGTTGATATTGGTGTAGAAAAACCAGCCCTTTTACATGTTTCACAAATTATTATTGAAAATGGACAACCGATCTTACGTGTAGAAGATTACTTAAAAATTGGGCAGGAAGTTGATTTGTATGTGCGTAATATCCAGGATGACCGTATAGAAGTTACCATGAAAGAACCGCTTTTATTGGAGTGGAGAGAAATCAAAACCGATATGGTTGTCAAAGGAAAAGTTACAAAATTAGAAAAATTTGGCGCCTTTGTAGATATTGGGGCTGAGCGGCCTGGGCTTATTCATGTAAGTGAACTTACACAAGGGTATGTTCGGGATGCATCGGAAATCATTAGTGTTGGTGAAGAGATCGAAGCTAAGGTTATCGAGTTTAACCGTCGTAAGAAACAGATTAAATTATCCATGAAAGCTTTACAACCCGGGTTAGATGAGATCGAGGGTGTCAAGATCACACCAGCGCGCCCTAATCGACGGAGCAAAAAAGAGAAAAGCAAAAAAGACAAACTTTCTGCGAATAATGAAACTCCACAAGAAAATGAACCTACCGTGATGGAAATCGCCCTGCGAGAAGCAATGGGAAAAGCCGACGTTGATCAACCTGCTGAAGAATCACGGTCTAAGAAAATCAAAAGTGTTTCTACTGAACAGGCAGATATTCTTGCGCGAACCTTGAAACATCGTGCTTGAAAAATATTTTTTCTAGTCTTACCCCCGACTATCATCGGTGTTTTTTCTTATGGTACACTCTTTTATCTTGAATATATTATTCACAAAATATCTAAGGAAAGTGTAACAATCAGTATATACAGGGAGGGTTGTAAAATGAACCCTCCCTGTATCTTTTACTTAAACTGAGGGAAACAGGATGAAAGAAATTATTAATCCAAAATATATTTTTTTTACTGGAGGAGTAGTAAGTTCAGTTGGAAAAGGATTAACAGCTGCGGCAATCGGCCGATTATTAAAAGAACGCGGTTTCTCAGTAGTTATTCAAAAACTTGACCCATACCTGAATATAGATCCGGGCACCATGAGTCCGTATCAGCATGGAGAAGTATTCGTACTAGATGATGGTGCGGAAACTGATTTAGACCTGGGACATTATGAAAGATTTATAGACAATCGTTTGACCAAAGAATCGAATATGACCTCCGGTCAAGTATATGCAGAAGTGATTGGGAAAGAAAGAAAAGGTGAGTATCTGGGAGGCACGATCCAGGTTATTCCGCAAATCACCGATGAAATTAAAAGACGGATTCATCTGGTTGCTGAATCTTCAAGAGCCGAATTCGTGCTTGTTGAAGTGGGCGGCACCGTAGGAGATATAGAAAGTTTACCTTTCTTAGAATCTCTCCGCCAATTAAGAAGAGATATTGGCCAGAACAATGTATTCTTTGTACACGCAACTTGGCTGCCGCATATTGGAGCGACTGGTGAATTAAAAACAAAACCCACACAGCATTCTGTCAGGGAACTTCGGTCGCTTGGTATCTCTCCGAATATGATCATCGCCAGATCTGATTACCTAATTAAGCTTCCTTTAAGAGAAAAAATCTCCCTCTTTTGTGATGTCGATATCGACCATGTGATACCCATGACCACAGCAGCATCACTATACCAAGTCCCATTAGATCTTGAACAATTTGGGGTTGGAGAAATGATTTTAAATTATTTCAAGCTTAGTGCCAGAAACAAACCAGATTGGAGAGATTGGGAAAAGATCATTGTGACAGGCAATAATCCTAAATATCACTTAAATATCGCATTGGTAGGGAAATATGTAGAGCTTCATGATGCATATATGAGCGTCAAAGAAGCATTAAAACATGCTTCTTTAAACCAGAATGCGAAAGTTGAGATACTTTGGGTTCATTCCGCGAAACTTGAGGAGAATATTGGTTGGGACCTGGTTCATAAAGCAGATGGCATTCTTGTGCCAGGAGGTTTTGGCGATCGTGGAATTGAAGGGAAAATTCAAGCCATCACCTATGCTCGCAAAAACAAAATCCCTTTTCTCGGTTTGTGTTTGGGAATGCAGCTCATGGTAGTTGAATTTTCCAGGAATGTTCTTAATCATCCACAAGCAAATTCAACTGAATTCTTCAAAGATACACCATATCCAGTTATTGACCTTTTACCAGGGCAAAGGAAAATCGTTGATAAAGGGGGAACAATGCGTCTCGGCTTATACCCCTGCAAACTGAGAAAGAACACGATCGCATTTAATGCATATTCAAGGGAACTGATCGAGGAACGCCATCGCCATAGATATGAAGTAAATAACACGTATCGCAGTGAGCTAGAAAAAGCAGGCATGATTTTTTCTGGACAATCTCCAGATGGCATTCTGGCTGAGATTGCCGAACTTAATAACCATCCATTCATGCTAGGTTCGCAATTTCATCCAGAGTTTCTATCAAGACCCAATCGCCCTCATCCCCTTTTCAATGCCTTTATCAAGACAATCGTTACCAAAAAAACCTAATTAATGGTCCGATTGCCCAATAGCAATCGGTATTATACTTAGTTAGTTTAGTTAATAAATTCTAATTAGGAGATAAAAATGTACACATTTATTGAATCAATTGAAGCACAAGAAATCTTAGATTCACGAGGCAATCCAACCATCGAAGTTGAGGTCTTATTAGAAGACGGAAGCTTTGGCCGTGCAGCAGTGCCCTCTGGAGCATCAACCGGAATTCATGAGGCTTTGGAACTGCGCGATGGTGATACAAAACGTTATGGCGGTAAAGGAGTTACCAAAGCAGTCAATAACGTTAATTCACGGATTGCTGATGAACTAATCGGTTGGGATGCAACTGACCAAATTGCAATCGACAAAGAATTATTGAAAATTGATGGCACACCCAATAAAGCCAATCTCGGCGCGAATGCGATCCTGGGAACAAGTCTTGCTGTCGCAAAAGCAGCTGCCAATTCATTAGGATTACCCCTCTACCGTTATATTGGAGGAGTTTACGCACATGTACTACCAGTTCCCCAGATGAATATCCTTAATGGCGGCGCCCATACTGCCTGGCAGTCCACTGACGCCCAAGAATTCATGGTTATGCCTTTAGGCGCTCCTACTTTCAAGGAAGCCGTACGCTGGGGAGCAGAGATCTACCACTCATTGAAATCTGTCCTCAAATCACATGGGTATGCAACCCTTGTAGGTGACGAAGGAGGATACGCGCCCAATTTAAAGGCCAATGTTGAAGCAATTGAGGTCATCTTGGAAGCAATAGAGAAAGCAGGCTATAAAGCCGGCAAAGATGTCGCCATTGCCCTGGATCCCGCTGCCTCCGAATTTTACGACGAGGAAAAGAAGATCTACAATTTACGCACAGAAGGCAAGAAACTTGACCCCGCGCAAATGGTTGATTATTGGAAATCATGGGTTGACCAATTCCCAATCGTATCTATTGAAGACGGCTTAGGTCAAGACGATTGGGAAGGATGGGCAAAGATGACAGAAGAATTAGGCGATCGCTTGCAAATCGTTGGAGACGACCTTCTTGTCACAAACTCCATCCGTGTTCAAAAAGCCATCGATGAAAAAGCATGCAATGCTTTATTAGTCAAAGTAAATCAGATTGGATCTCTTACAGAAACAATTGAAGCTGTTGAATTAAGCCACCGAGCTGGATGGCGCACAGTGATTTCACACCGTTCAGGTGAGACAGAAGACACAACTATCGCTGATCTGGCTGTTGCACTGAATACTGGCCAGATCAAAACCGGTGCTCCAGCACGTTCTGACCGTGTAGCAAAATACAATCAATTAATTAGAATTGAAGCAGAATTAGGAGACACAGCCAGCTATGCGGGTTGGCAAGCGCTAAAAAAATAACAAATATTACTTACTGAAAAGCGGGCAGATTTTTTCTGCCCGCTTTTTTATTTCCGAAATTAACATAATGGTTATATGTTTTTTTCACCCAACGCGATCTCAACCGCAGTTTCCGCATGGATCCTCGTTGTGTCAAAAACCGGGACAGAAGTATCATTCGCTCCCACCAATAAAGAGATTTCTGTGCATCCTAAAATAATCCCTTCAGCCCCCCGCTCAACCAGTTTCTTCATAACTCGGATATATTCATCTCTACTATCTTGTTTAATTTCCCCCAATACCAGTTCCTCATAGATGATCTGATTGACAATCATTCTGTCTTTCTTTTCTGGTACGACTACATTAAGTTTGAAATTGTCAATTAATCGTTTTTTATAAAAATCCATTTCCATTGTAAAAATAGTTCCCAGCAAACCAATGGTTTGAATATTTTGTTCCTTTACCCGAAAAGCAGTTGCGTCTGCAATGTGCAAAATTGGTATATTTACTGCACGCTGGACCGCTTCATACATCTTATGCATCGTGTTTGTAGCAATCACGATAAAATCTGCTCCACCTGAAACCAATTGGATTGCAGCATCAACCATCACACTAGTTAGCTCTTCCCACTGATTATTTCTTTGCATCTCTTCGATTGGCGCAAAATCTACAGAGGCCATAATAGATTTTCCCGAATGCAACCCGCCTAATTTGTCTCGTGTTACTACATTAATTATGCGATAATACTCAATTGACGATTCCCATGACATTCCACCGATAATTCCAATCGTTTTCATTTATTTACTCCAAATTCATTCTATATTTTTTATATTTTCCAACATCAGATTTATATTGTACAAACATCAATTAATTAATCGATTAGCCCTAGACCAAATCATGGAAAACATTTCTTTTGTCAATCGGCCGGTCTGCGTATTTTGTCGACTGGGGTGATAGGATGCTAATAACCAAATGGGACTAGTTGGCCAAGTATACAATTCTCCATGCCCAAATTTTGGTCGGCATGTAACTTGAATCGTATAAAGGTTTCTTAAAATATCAAACGCATTGTTAAATGCGATCCCCCCCAAAGCAATAATTCCTTTAACATTTTCCAATAAAGACAATTCCCTTAATAAATAACCCCTGCAATTCATTTGTTCGATACGAGTGGGTTTATTGGCAGGAGGTGCACATCGGCACACAGCTGTGATAAATATCTTTTTTAATTGAAGCCCATCATTAGCTGATGTACAAACAGCTTTGGTAGCAAATCCCTCCTCAAAAAGTGCTGGAAACAAAAAACTCCCGGATGCATCACCAGTAAACATTCTTCCGGTTCTGTTTGAGCCATGCGCACCAGGTGCCAGGCCCAAAATTAAAATTTGCGCTTTGTGGTCTCCAAACCCAGGGACTGGTTTTCCCCAATAGGTATCCCCTTTAAAAGCGCGTCTTTTCTCCAAAGCTACTTTTTCGCGCCACTCAACAAGCCGAGGGCAAATACGGCATACTGTTATTTCTGAATTAAGGGCATCCCAAAGCTTAATTTTTTTTGTCATATTTAATAAATAAACATAGCATCGCCAAATGAGTAAAAACGGAAATTCTCTCGTATAGCATATTGATAGCAGGATTTTATTGTCTCTAACCCAGTAAATGCACTCACTAACATCAGTAGAGTAGATTTTGGTAAATGAAAATTGGTAATCATTGCATCCACAACTTTAAACTTATATCCTGGATAAATGTAAAGATCGGTAGGATCTGAGAACGCCCTTAAAAAGCCCCCTGATGTTCTATATCGATATGCTGTTTCTAATGTTCTTACTGAAGTTGTTCCGACCGCGATGACTCTACGATTTTCATACCGCGCTTTATTAATCTTATCTATCTCAAAATCCGTTATTTGACACCACTCGGTATGAATAATATGTTCTTCAATATCGCTTTCGGTTACTGGGGCAAACGTATCCAATCCCACATGTAAAATGATTTTCGCAAAGACGATGCCATAATCTTTTAGTTCAGAAATTAATTCATTCGTAAAATGCAGCCCCGCGGTTGGTGCCGCCGCAGACCCTTCATTTTCCGCATAAATGGTCTGATATCGCTCCTGATCTTCAAGTTTTTTATGAATATATGGTGGAAGTGGCATCTGGCCAATAGTCTTTAGAAACGGTTCGATCTGTTTTGAGAATTTGATAATTCTCTTCCCTCGAAATAGAACATCCGTAATTACACCGGACAAACTGTTTTCAAACAGGATCTCTATTCCCTTGTACACATTCTTCCCGCCAATCAATACTTCCCAGGAAAGATCATTTAGTCTTTTTAGCAAAAGGACTTCGACTTTTCCACCTGAAACCTTCTTTCCGAATATTCGGGCAGGGATAACTTTGGTTTTGTTAATTACAAGCAAATCACCCGGAGATAAATATGCCGTTAAATTTTTAAAAACATCCTCAGAAATTTCTTTAGAAGAACGGTTATATACCAACAACCGTGAATTATGCCTCGGTTCAATTGGTGTTTGTGCTATTAGCGAAGGGGGTAGAAAATAATTAAATGATTCTGTTTTCAAGTTATTTCAGTAGTGATGGTTGAGATTTTTTTCCATTGTAAAGAAGCTTTAGATGTTGGTATGCTTTCTCAGTAGCCATCCTGCCTTGTGCAGTACGGCTTAAAAATCCAAGTTGCAGCAAGTAAGGTTCAACTACTTCCATAATCGTATCGGGTTCTTCGCTAATCGAAGCCGCGATTGTACTCAGGCCAACAGGTCCGCCGCCATATTTTTCTATAATCGTTAAAAGGACCATCCTGTCGATCTCATCTAAACCCAGTTGGTCAATGCTGAGCATCCCTAAAGCCTCGATTGATGCATCACTGGTAATCTGTCCATTTCCTCTCACTTCTGTAAAATCTCGTACACGCCGAAGTAATCGTAATGCAATTCGTGGTGTTCCCCGGGATCTTTTTGCAATCTCTTCAACCCCTGATTCTTCAAAACCTAATCCCATAAGTCCAGATGCCCGCTTGATGATTTGAATAAGAGATTGCTCATCATAATAATCCACCCGATGTACAACTCCAAACCTCGCCCGCAAAGGTGAACTGATAAGAGCTAAGCGGGTGGTTGCTCCAATTACCGTAAAACGAGGTAATTTCAATCGGACAGAACGAGCAGAAGGACCCTTTCCGATAACAATATCTAATGCAAAATCT
Source organism: uncultured Pelolinea sp. (assembly GCA_964540175.1). GTDB lineage: Bacteria > Chloroflexota > Anaerolineae > Anaerolineales > Anaerolineaceae > Pelolinea. The sequence goes on from CAZILY010000010.1 coordinate 20,056, forward strand.
TCCATCGCGGGATAAAGAATTTCCTCCACCGCCTTTCCTAGGCGATGAATCTCATCAATGAAGAGCACGTCTCCCCCTTGAAGATTCGTTAAAATCGCTGCCAAATCTCCCTGCCGTTCAATTGCTGGTCCTGCTGTAATCTTAATATTTACGTGCATCTCGTTGGCAAGTACGTGTGCTAATGTGGTTTTACCCAATCCGGGTGGACCATAAAAGAGAACATGGTCCAATGCTTCAGAACGTTGTTTCGCAGCTTCTATTAAAATCGTGAGGTTTTCTCGAAGCTGGTTCTGGCCGATGACTTCTGAAAGAAATTTTGGTCGCAGATTATTTCCGAAAGAGTCTTCCTTTCGATTTTCAGGATTATTTAAACGATTTTCAGGTGTTTGCATATTAGTTAATATTTTCTTCTTGTTATTATACCTACTGATAGGCATTGCCAATAACCATATTTGTTTGATATTATGTACATCAATTAAATATATACGGAGAACCGATGGAAAATGTATTCATTTCTGAGCATCCACTAATTAAACATAAACTAGCAAAACTAAGAGATGTAACAACTAAACCTAAAAAATTCAGGGAGTTGATCAAAGAGATTGCCGGATTGTTAACCTACGAAGCAACCAGCGATTTACTGGTTAAGAACATTGAAGTACAAACTCCTTTAGCAAAAGCCAATGGGGTGGAGTTGGTTGAAAAAATCGGGTTAGTACCAATTCTCCGTTCCGGTTTGGGAATAGTTGAAGGTATTTGGGAATTAATGCCATCAGCAGAAGTATGGCATATTGGCATTTATCGAGATGAAGAAACGCTAAAACCCATTGAGTATTACAACAAACTCCCTATCAGCCCATCTGTTGGAGTTTGTTTAATTCTTGACCCCATGCTCGCTACAGGCGGGTCAGCCTCTGCAACTATTGATGTTCTTAAGCAGTGGGGAGTTCAGCGAATCAAATTCATTGGGATCATCGCCGCCCCAGAAGGCATACACCATGTTCATCAAAATCATCCAGACATCCCAATTTATCTGGCACAAATTGATGAACGCCTGAATGAGGTTGGATATATTGTTCCCGGACTTGGTGACGCAGGTGACCGGCAATTTGGTACTGGTTAAAATATAAAGGCTGGTTTACCACCAGCCTTCTTTTATATCAATTATGTAGCAGATTCAACAATTTTTACGAAATCTTCCGGCTTCAGGCTCGCCCCACCGATAAGCCCACCATCAATATCAGATTGTGAGAAGAATTCACGCGCATTATGGCTCTTCACTGAACCACCATAAAGAATTCTGATCTTTTCCGAGATCTCTCCGCCAAATAAAGAGGACAAGCTATTGCGAACCACATTTTTAATGACATCATTCGCTTGCTCCGGGCTGGCTGCTTTTCCTGTTCCAATTGCCCAGATCGGTTCATAGGCAACAATTAATTTTTCCGCGCTGCTTAATTCTATTCCTTCGAAATCCTTTTTAACTTGGTTAGCGACTACTGTTTTTGTCCTTCCTTCTTCATATTGTTCCAATGTTTCTCCTACGCAAACAATTGGCAATAATTCATGTGCGAATGCAGATTTCACTTTTAAATTCACAGTCTCATCCGTTTCACCAAAATATCCGCGCCGTTCAGAATGGCCAATAATTACATATTTACAAAACTCCTTCACCATTAAAGGTGATACTTCCCCAGTATAGGCACCTGATTCTTCCCAGTGTAAATTCTGAGCGCCTAATCCCACTTCCGTGCCAGCCAGCATGCCTGCAACCACCATTAGAGAAGTTAATGGAGGGCATAGTACACGATCCACTGTTCTAACAGCTTCTAACCCAGGCAGCATGTCAGCTACCAGCAAGGTCGCTTGTTCAACCGTTTTATTCATCTTCCAATTTCCAGCAACTAAAGGTTTTCGCATTAAACTCTCCAAAATTATTATTCACCAATTATAACAATAATTGGTGAATAATTTTAATTCACTGTACAAGGCCATCATTGACGCTATCAAATTTATTAGTTATCATGATAAGTAACTGGGTTGATCGGGTAGCCGCAGTTCAACTTTTGAATTGAGGAAAGTCCGTACTCCACAGAGCACGAAACCGGGGAAATCCCGGGACGGGGCAACCTGTCGGTTAGGGCCACAGAAATATACCGCCTGAAAAGGTAAGGGTGAAATGGTGGTGTAAGAGACCACCGGAAACTGCAGTAATGCGTTTGCCAGGTAACCCCTTTCGAGAGCAAGGTCAAATAGAAACAAAACTTCAAGCTGCTCGCTTGATCAGCTCTAAGCTGATTGTTTCAGGTAGACCGCATAGACAGATGGCTATCCAGGTATGTGAATACCAGACAGAATACGGCTTATAGATCAACCCAGCCCAATGGAGACAAAATGTCAATAGTTCACAAATTTTCCGCAAACAAAGATCAATTTCAGTGGGAAGGTGTTGAAGGCCTTCCCTTAGACATTGAAGGAATTCAATCTGCTACAAAACATATTCTGGTCGGTGAGAAAGAAGGCGCGCCGAACTCGATCATGAGATATTTCAGCCTGGCACCTAACGGCCACAGCAAATTAGAACGTCATCCCCAAGAACACGAAGTATTAATCATTCAAGGAAAGGGAAAGGTCCAGATTGGAGAA
>CAZILY010000011.1:0-22697 GCA_964540175.1 uncultured Pelolinea sp.
TACTATCTGCAGGTTGAACAATTTCCTCCTGAACAACTTACACAAGAAGAGTTACTCTTATTGTTTATGCTATTTGAATTACAAGTAAAAAAAGGAGACAAAATCCGTTTAGTATTTACGCTTCGGCAGTTTTCACATTCGCTTTGATGATCTGCAGATGAGAATGAGCGAATTATTTCGTATGTTGTGTTGCAATCCGCACATTTATATTCATAGATAGGCATTTTGAATCCCTGTGATTTTTTGAATATTATCACAATTTCTATTATAATGAACATGTCGAATATAATAAAGTTGAATATTCAGTCAGTGAATAATATGGAAAATGTAGATTTAGAAATTGCGCTTCTAGGATTTCTTTTTGAAAAGGCCAAGCATGGGTATGAACTTTACAAAGAAATATCCGATCCTGTGGGAATTGGGGGAGTTTGGCGGGTAAAAATTGGAAAAATGTACTCAATGTTAAAAAAACTCGAATCACGGGGGCTGATACAAGCAACTTCAGGACAGGATGGAAACAGACCGCCAAAAACAACATATTTTATTACGAATACGGGTAGAAGCATCTTTAATAAATGGATGTTAACTCCGATTAAACATGGGAGAGATCTAAGGATTCTTTTCTTAATAAAAATTTACTTATTGAGAAAGGATGAATTATTTTATATGAAAGAATTGATATATAAGCAGAAAGTAGAGTGTGAAAAGTGGAAAGAACGTTATAAATTGAATTCCCAAGGAAGAGATGAAGAGAATTCATTTAATTATTTTGTGAGAAAGTACCGATCATCTCAAATTGACGGATTTGTTAATTGGTTAGATTGGTGTGAAGAAAAAATTGGTGAGGAAAAATGATTAAGAAAATATTTTATTTAATAATTTTCTGCTTGATGGTTGGTTGTAGAAATGTCACCATAAACAAACCCAATCAATTCGTTGTTCAGGATGCTTTGGGAAGATCAATAGGGTTTTCAGAATATCCTGAGAGGATTGTTATTGCTGGTAAACAAACGCCAATGTTGGCTAATTTCTTTTATTTATTCCCATTTAAAGATGAAAGATTATTGGCTATTGAAAATAGATCCCAATCACCTGATAAGTTCCTTGAATTAATTGATGATGAATATCAATCGAAACTAATTTTAGAAAAAGGAGCAGGGGTAGAACAAATGGCTCCGTTAAATCCCGATCTCGTTATTTTAAAAACTTCAATGAAAGACGAAATTGGAATTGGGCTTGAGGAAGTTGGCATTCCAGTCATCTATGTATCTTTCGAGAATATTGATGACATAAATAATGATATTCGTGTAATTGGGAAAGTTTTAGATGATGAGGAAAGAGCGGAAGAAATTATTATTGAGTATAAGAAGATCTATTCTGAGATAAATGACCGATTAAAATCTGAGACTAATGGGAAAGATGTCCTTATATTGCAGGCAACAAATATAGATCAAAAATACTCTTTCCAGGTCCCCTCAATTGGTTGGTTACAAACCAAAATGATAGAAAATCTTAAATCAAATCCGGTTTGGGTGTCTGAATCATTATCCGGGGGATGGACAGAGGTGAATTTTGAACAAATCTTGAATTGGAATCCTGACAATATTTTTATTATAAATTATCGAGGGCAATCTAATGAAATAACGATGGGTTTGGAAAATGATGAATTGTGGAAAAGATTTATATCAAGTAATGAGGCAAATTTATCACCTTTTCCGTATGATTTTACAAGCTGGGATCAACCAGATCCACGCTGGATTCTCGGATATACATGGATGGCATCTGAATTGTACCCAGAACGGATAGAGCGGGAATATGTTTTAGAGACCGCGAAAAATTTCTATACGTTCTTTTATGGATTAAAAGAGGATTTTATAGAATCAGAAATAATTCCACTTATTTCTATTTATCTGGAATAGCATGGTACGTAAACTTACGAGAGTTTTTTTGTTTGGATTGTTTTTTCTATTATTGATCTCTTTATTTGTTGGACGTTACACCACACCGGATAGAATAACCCAAATATTTTCAAATGAGCTGTTCGTAAATTTGATGTTGCGGGTACGAATTCCACGCATTTTATTCGGAATATTAGCTGGATTCGGCTTGGCGAGTTCTGGAATGATAATGCAAAGTATATTTAGAAATCCTTTAGCTGAGCCTGGATTATTAGGTGTAAATCAGGCGGCTGGGTTTGGGGCGGCAATAGGAATATTAGTGTTTGGCAATTCGTATTTTATGATTCAGGTTCTCGCGTTTGTCTTTGGCATAATTTCCATAACAATAACTTTGTTTTTATCAAAAAACATCAACAAGAAAGAGCGATTATCGTTAGTTTTGGCTGGCATTTCCGTATCCGCATTTTTCTCTGCTGGATTAGGAATAATTAAATATATCGCCGATCCACTTGACCAACTGCCTTCAATTGTCTTTTGGATGTTAGGCAGCCTGAGCAATTCTAATTGGACGTCTATAATGCAGATATTGCCAATAATATTGGCTTGCTTATTAATTTTGTTTTTTTATAGATGGCGATTAAATATCTTTTCATTGGATAAAGAGGTTCTGTTCTCTATGGGATTAAGAAATGATTTTGAGTTAGTGCTAGTCTTAATGATTTCTGTATTGCTTACCACGTCAATTATTTCTTTATCAGGGATTATTGGGTGGGTTGGATTGATAATTCCAAATATTGCTCGGGTTATCACTGGACAAAATACAAAGTATTCTCTCCCAGTATCAATGATTTTAGGTGGTATGTTCGTTTTAGTGAGTGATGATTTTGCGCGTGCTCTTCTTCCTGGCGAGATACCTTTAGGTGTAATTACCGCTTTCTTGGGAGCAGTGATATTTATAATACTTTTACTCACTAAGAAAGATTTCTTATGAAATGCGGGCATAATAAATTGTTGCTCCGATCCATTTCTTATTCATATGGGCGCAAGGATGATTTCAAGATTAGAGAATTGACACTATCGATCCCTGAGAAAACTATTTCTGCCGTAATTGGAAAGAACGGATCAGGTAAAACCACCTTATTATTGCTTATGTTAGGTTATTTAAAACCAACATATGGCCAAGTTGGTTTTTTCATAAACGATACTTACATCCCTGCAGAATGGGCAAACGGCAGAATCGCATATTTGCCTCAGAATGAAGAAATTCCAAGGGAATACACAGTGAATGATTTCTTGCTTTTAGGCCGGATCCCTTTTATTGGATCTTTTTCGCAACCAAGCAGGAAAGATTATTCAATTATCGAAGATGTAAAAGGAAAATTAGAGATTGAACATTTAGGGGAGAATAAATTAGGACAAATTAGTGGAGGAGAACTTCAACGCGTGCGTATTGGCAGGGCTTTAGTGCAGGAGGCACATCTTATTCTACTTGACGAACCAATCACACATTTAGATATCGGCACGAAGCTTAAAATAATCTCTATTTTGGAAGAATTGAAGCGATTAGGGAAAACGATAGTTTTTTCGACACATGACCCTTTAGAAGCGTTCCAAATTGCTGACAATTCGATATTAATCACGGGAGGGCGAAAAATATTGTACGGGCCCACCGAAAATATCCTAAACGAAGAAAATTTATCTTCATGCTTGGGCACCCCCTTGGAATTTGGTGTCATAAATGGGCAGAAAGTATTGTTAGTAAAAAATGAAAATAGCATTAGGTGAGATAAATTTAATTACTGGTGAAAGAGATGTGGGAAAAACAATTCTTTGCTCTAAAGTTATGGAAGAATTAATTAATTTGGGATATTCAGTAGCAGGGATTGTTTCGCCGGGAATATATCGCGATAATGTAAAAATCGGGATAAGAGCTTTGGATATTAAAAGTGGAAGAGAAGTGAAATTGGCTGATTTTTCACCGGGTTGGGATAAAGAAAAGCCCAACCGAATTTGGAAAATGAATTCATCTGCGACACCTTGGGGTAATCACGTGCTAAACAAATCAGCTCCTTGTGACATACTGATTATCGATGAGATAGGCTATTTAGAGCTGGAAAAAAATGGGGGGTGGAAAAAAGCATTTGAAATTCTTGAGGGAAAACTATTTAAAATGGCTTTCATTGTAATAAGAAAAGAACTCGTGGAAGTTGCTCTATCTCATTGGGGAAACGCACAAGTATTAATATTAGAAAGCACGGAAGACGTGGATTTTATTTCAAAAGAAATATTACATCAGGTTGAGCTCAAAGCATTTAGATGAAATAAAGCAATACCTAAGGCTGTTGTTACATTAAATGATTTGTTTTTCCCTGTTATTGGTATTGAAATTACCAGATCACTAAGTGATAACACTTTCGGGTCAATTCCTGTGATTTCATTACCAACAATTAGTGCTATTTGATTATCCCATAAATCATTTATATTTATTTTCAACAGAGAAATAGATTCAGTTGTAGATTCAATTGAAATTAACTGATATCCTATTTCCTTGAGCGATTTGCATTGTTCAACACAATTTAACGATTTTTCCCAATTTATAAAATTTTCTGCACCAAGGCTTGTTTTTGTAAACTTCTTGTGTTTTGGCGTTGGTGTAATTCCACATAAATACACATGATTTAATCCGAGTCCAATTGATGTTCGAAAGATCGCTCCAACATTATAAACACTTCTCACATTGTCAAGGATAAGAGTAAACTCTCTGAAAGGTTTCCAGTTTTTATTATCTCGGCAATCTTTAGTAAGATCTATAGTTTCTTTTATAAATGCAGCTGAACCGCATATCGGACAATTTATGGAAGCTTCCAATTCGTAAGTGTCGGGGAACCGCAGGTTGCATTTTGGGTTAAGACATTCACGGATCACAGCGTAAGAAAGGGAATTCGTCAAGTATAAGATCCAATCCGTTCGACAATAAAATCAGTAATTGAATATCCCATCGCGAACATAACCTCATCCGCACGGCCAGTTTTATTTTGCTGGGATAGCAGACGGAGTGAAATAAGTGGTTTACCTTGAATTTTTGTGTTCGGCTTCAATGAAACGATTAATGGACGGAGATCGTATTCTTTACCATTTCTTTTTTTACGGATGATTTCTTTTTCATTTAGCAAGTTAATTGCTCTGTCATTAATTATCTTTTGTGAAAAATTCTCATCCAGTAAATAAATCTGGTAATCTGAAAATTGAATTTGGGTGGAAAGAGCTTTTTCAGAGATATTTATTTCCTGAATTGAGATGATTTTCAGCCCCATAGGCAGGTTTTGTTCTAATTGACGAGAAATATCATCCAGAAAAAGCGGCTCCTCAATCCATATGTCAACTTTCTCATCTAAACTAGTGAAACCGAGCGGTAAGGGAATTCCTAATTGAATACGCGGTTGAGGATGAAACCCTTTTGAATAAGCAACTTTTATCAAAGCTCTGCGGCAAGATCGTTCCCATATACGATGCATGTCTAAAGTACTTGTAAACCGTATTGGAGACCCCTTTATATAAGAAATGCGAATTCTCATCTTATACCCTGCCAGTACGAACTTTGTTGCAATTTAGTTGATAGTTAGTTTGAATACCGCAGTTTAAGCATGATTCACGACAATCAGGGATAGTTTTAGATTTTTTACTGCGCTTATATTCAAGTAGGAGAAACTTTTTATTAACACCCGTGTTGATATGATCCCACGGAAAGACCTCGTCATCATTCCTTGGTCTACCAGTATAAAAAAAGGGATCAATTGAATTTAATTTGAGTGCATCTTCCCAAAGCCCAAAGTTAAAACACTCACGCCAAGCATCAAATTTTGCGCCATTTTTCCAGGCGTCATATATAACTTGAGATAATTGACGATCTCCGCGTGATAATAGTGATTCAAGAAAAGAAGCTTTATAATCTGGAAAACTAGTTTTAATTCCTGCCTTGCGAAATTCCGTTCTCAGAAAATCGTATTTCTTTTTTATTTGGTCACAATCACCAAAACTTACCCACTGAAAGGGTGTATGAGCTTTGGGGATTAAGGTATTGATACTTACATTGAGTTTAAATCTGCCCTTATTTATCTTCTTTCCTAGATAGTTTATTTCCCTGCATAAATTTGCGATCCCTTCAATGTCGAGCATCGTCTCTTGGGGAAATCCAATCATGAAATAAAGTTTGATGTTATTCCATCCCTTATTGCATATTTCTTGAACGGTATCAAATATCGCTTGCTCGGGAATTGGTTTATTAATTATCGATCGAAGTTTGTCTGTACCTGCTTCTGGCGCAATCGTGAAATTTCCCTTTCGCTTACCTTTAATTTCGCTAATAACCTCACAATTAAATGATTCAATTCGCAAAGAGGGGAGGGAAAAATTCAAATTGTATTCTTCACTCAAAAGCGCCACACTGCTTATTAACTCTTTTATTTGTGAATAATCCGAAGTACTCAATGACAAAAGTGAAATCTCACCAATTCCCGTTAATTCTACTGCGTTGCGCATAGAAGTCGTAATGTCTTGCAGCCGTGTTTCTCGTACAGGGCGCATAATCATTCCGGCCTGACAAAACCTGCATCCACGTGAACACCCACGCATAATTTCAACCGAAATTCGATCATGTACTACTTTAATGTTCGGAACCAATGAATTTACAGATGGAGCAGGGAGAACTTTAACAATTCTCTTAGTTATTGTATTTTTCGCTGTTGAAAAGAGATTTGTTATATTATTAATGGTTTTATTTTGGTGATATTTGACGGTATAGTGAGAAGGAACGTATATTCCTTCAATTGAACTAAGAAGGTTGATAATCTGTTGGCGTTCAATTTGTTTAATTTTACAATTTATTATGACATCCAAAATTTCTTCAATAATTTCTTCACCATCGCCAACAACAAATGCATCTATAAAAGCATACATAGGTTCAGGATTAAAGGTGGAATGACCGCCTGCTATTACAATTGGGTCTGCACTATTCCGATTTTTCGACCAAATAGGTATATGACTTAAATTCAGCATATTTAAAACGTTGGTATACAATGTTTCATAGGGAATTGAAAAACCAATTAAGTCAAAATAACGAAGGGGGGTTTTGCTCTCGAGTGAAAATAGCGGGACATTATTTTCCGAGAGAAGCTTATCCATATCCAACCATGGTGCATACACACGTTCTGCCAGAGAATCCTTACGGCCATTAATAATTTTATAAAGTAAGGCAATCCCTAAATTGGGAAACCCAATATCATAAATATCTGGAAATGCTAAAGCTGTATGAACATCTACGCTATCCCAATTCTTGATGATTTGGTTGAATTCTCCACCCACATAACGACCAGGTTTTTGAACAGTGATTAAATTCCGATCAAGAAAATCTTTTATTTCTTGGATTTCCTGCAAATTAACTCCAATTTATTAAAATAAGCTCTTAGTTATACCACTGCCCAAATTCAGCATAACCCTAATATTGTAGAAAATAACTAAAAACATCAAATTTTGCATCTAACCAAAGAAAAATTTGAGCAATTAAAAAACCAAATCGCTTTTTTACAGGGCATATTACCTGCAATTGTTAAAAATAATTATGCATCGTAAAGTAAAATTCTAAATTGAAAATGAGGTGTGAATGGATATAGAAAAAGAATATCAAAAATCACTGGATTTTATTTATTCATTTATAGATTTAAGTATAACCAGAAACTTGAGATATTCACCAGAAAAATTTAACTTGTCAAGAATGGATAAGTTGATGGCATTGTTAGGAGAACCACAACTTGATTACGACGTTATCCATGTAGCAGGTACCAAAGGGAAGGGCTCAATATGTGCAATGACTGCTTCTATTATGAAAGAGGCAGGGTATAAAGTTGGGTTTTATTCTTCACCTCATATGATTGAATTCCGTGAGAGAATAAAGATCAATAACCATGATATCCCCAAGAAAGTATTTACAAATTATGTGACCAAACTACAACCTATTATCAATAGCGTAGAAAAAATATCCACGTTTGAGATTATCACTGCGATAGCTTTCAAATATTTCGCAGATCAACAAGTAGATATTGCTCTTATCGAAGTTGGGATGGGGGGGAGATTGGATGCAACCAATGTTGTTAAACCTGTAGTTTCTGTTATCTCGCCAGTTTCACATGATCATATGAAGATTTTAGGGAATACGATTGCAAAGATTGCGGAAGAAAAAGCGGGAATTATCAAAAAATCAGTTCCAGTGATCCTTTCTCCTCAAAAAAAATCAGCGAAAGTGGCAATTGAGAGAATTGCAGATAACAAAGGCTCAATAATAATTGACACATCTAAAATATATAAGTTTAAACAAATAAAATTCTCTTTATTAAAACAGTCGTTCATAATTATAGGAAGATCATCTGATTCGCTAGTTTCAAACAGTCCGATTTATGAAATTCCTTTATTAGGTGATCATCAAATTGATAATGCTATCACTGCATATGCATGTATAGAGCAAGTAAGGAAAATTGGTTATGAAGTAAGTGAAAATTCAATAGGAAACGGGTTTTCTAACGTCGAATGGCCGGGCCGTTTTGAAGTAATATTTCAGAGACCGCTTGTCATAGTTGACGGAGCTCATAATAAAGATTCCTTTCGGAAACTTAGGAATACAATAAAGAAATATCTCGATAAAAAAAAGGTGACATTGATTTTTGGAGCCTCAGAAGATAAAGAGGTTAGGTCAATGCTTCAGATCATACGGCCATATATTGCCCATTTCATATTTACAAAGTCAGAACATCCCCGTGCGATGGGAATAAGCGAATTAGAAGATTTTGCGTTAAGTTTAGATTTGAAAAATTACTCCACACGTAAAATTGATAAGATCATCCCACTTATACTTAAAAAGAGCCAACAAGATCAAGTTTTTATAGCTTCAGGAAGTATCTTTATAGCGGGAGCAATAAAACAGCTGCTTGCAGAACGGGAGAATTAGTGAAATATGCCAATGAACAATAAGTTTTCAAACGGAAATGAATATCGGGCGGGAATGTTCAATAGAAATAAGGGGTTTGAGCATATTAAAAATATTAAGGCAAATGACAATGGGGTCATTAAATCAGCAGCTATCGAGCTAGCAAAGATCATTATTTTTCCAAAAATGATTTCCCCTATTTTCATCATAAACAACATGGATCTGTCTGCGGTCATTAAGGCACAAGAAAAAAAGCAGACAATTGTTGGCCTAATAAGGAAAGAGGAAACAAAGGATTCCAACGTATTTCTTGGAACAGGAATTGAAATTGCAGTGGGGAGTTTGTTGGAGATGCCTGATGGCGCACATTCTGCATTAGTTCAGGGAAGAAGGAGGGTAAAGATCCTGGGCACTTTTGAAGAAAACGGGATAATCCTCACTGAGGCGGAACCAATTCTTGGGAATAATAAGAAAACAAATAATCAAGAACACGCATTGATAAACACAACAAAAACTCTTTTTGAGAGTGTTGTTCAACTTGATCGCTCTATTCCCGACGAAGCAAATATGCACATAAATTCAATTACCTCACCAGGATGGTTGGCAGATATGATTTGTACTGCCATATCTTTACCGTATTTAAAACGGATTGAAATCCTTGAAATGTATGATGAGGTTGAGCGATTGATGTTTGTTCATAAATTATTGAAAAACGAATTGGACATTCTGAATATTGAAGAAGAGATACGTTTCAATGTTCAGAAGGAAGTAGACCAAAGTCAAAGGGATTTCTACCTTAGAGAACAAGTTAAAGCTATCAATATCGAATTAGGCGAGGGGGATATTTGGGAAGAAGAGATTAAGAAGTATGAGAAAAGAATCGCGGGAGAGAATCTGCCTGAAGCAGTAAAAGAAATATTAAAAGATCAGATTAAGCGCTTAATGTTAGGTCCCTCTCTATCACCTGAGGCGAGTATTGGTAGGAACTACATTGAATGGCTTTTATCTATTCCTTGGAAAGAGAAAACAACTGATAATCTGAATATTCAACATGTCGAGGGGATATTAGAAAAAAACCATTGTGGACTTGAAAAGCCGAAAGAGAGATTATTAGAATTTATCGCTGTTGAAAAATTGAGATCAGAGCATACCAAACAACCAATCATGTGTTTTGTGGGTCCTCCAGGTACTGGAAAAACTTCGTTTGGTTTATCCATCGCTGATGCGCTTGGACGTGTGTTTGTTCGAATTTCCTTGGGCGGTATAAGAGATGAGGCTGAAATACGAGGTCATAGAAGAACTTATATTGGCGCATTACCGGGAAGGATTATCCAGGCAATGAAGCGGGCAAAAACGGTCAATCCCATATTTATGTTAGATGAGATTGATAAAATAGGCAATGATTATCGAGGCGATCCCGCAGCCGCATTATTGGAAATCCTGGATTCAGAGCAAAACAAAGCTTTTTCTGACCATTACATTGAAATCCCTTATGATTTATCACATGTTTTTTTTATTACTACTGCAAATACGACAGATAATATTCCTCCAGCGCTCTTAGATAGAATGGAAATTGTCGAATTTTCCGGATATGTAATCGAAGAAAAAGTTGAAATTGCGCTGAAACATCTTGTACCTAAACAAATTTTAGAAAACAGCTTATCTGAAAAGGATATTGAGTTTGATCCTAAAACACTTGAAAATATCATACAGAACTATACATATGAATCTGGAGTTAGAAATTTAGAACGCCAGATTGGCAAATTGTGCCGAAAAGTTTCTAAACAAAAAATTGAAAAGATAAAAAATCTTTCAAAAACCCTGACCCCTGATGCGGTAGAAAAATTCTTAGGTCCTCCACAATATTTTTTATTCAGGGCAGAGAATGTTGATGAAATTGGAGTCGCGACTGCAGTGGCATGGACTGAAAATGGTGGTGAAATTATGCCGGTAGAAGTGTCAGTTGTAGAAGGGAAGGGAAACCTAAATATGACTGGACAAATTGGCGATGTCATGCAAGAATCTGCACAAGCAGCTTTAACTTTCATCAAATCAAGAGCGAAAATTTTCAACATAAAAATAGAAACTTTTGAAAAAATAGATATTCATATCCACGTTCCTGAGGGTGCTGTTCAGAAAGAAGGCCCAAGCAGTGGAATCACATTGTGTTTGGCAATGGTCTCTGCCCTTACAAAAAGAAAAACTTTTCATGATATTGGCCTTACGGGCGAAATTACTTTGAGGGGAAAGGTTCTCCCAGTAGGAGGATTGCGAGAAAAAATCCTGGCTGCACATAGATCTGGATTAAAGAAAATGATTATTCCCAGGAAGAATATCAAAGATTTGGTTAAAATAAAGGAGAAAGTAAAAAAGGAACTTGAGGTAATACTGGTAGATCACATGGATGAGGTTATTCAGATTGCGTTACAGGATTAGAGGGTAAATCATCAGAATCTTGCTCAGGTAAAACTTCTTTCGTGATTTGATTATCTTGTAATGTCATCATCCCGTTCCTCACCTGAGTGAGGATTTTTGATAATTCTATTTCTAAGTGATCTAATGAGTCAACTGCATATTGATCAGCTTCTTTTTTAATTAATTCAGTCTCAGCGCTGGCTCTCTTGATAATATCTTCTGCAATAATTTTTGCTTCTTGGACAATGGTATCTTTTGATACCAATTTCTCGCTTTGCTCCCTGGCTAATGATATGGTCCTGTTTGCTTCTTCATGGGATTGAGCAATGATTCGCTCTTTTTGATTGTTAATAGATTGAGCTTTTTTAATCTCATCTGGGATTGCTAACCGCATCTGATCTATTAAGTCAAGCATTTTATCCTCATCAATGACAACCTTTTTTGTTAAGGGGAGTGCGCTGCTTTCATTAAAAAGTTCTTCAAGGCGATCTACTAAATGTAATATGTCCATATTTGTTCTCTTTTTACTATTTTACATGTGTTTTTGTTTAATCTCTCAATGAAGTAAGTTGATCCATTTTTTTTGATTCATCGAACGATCTCATACTTTCAAATAATTTTTTTTCAACATGCGGAGGAACCATTGTAGAAACGTTTCCACCTAATGCTGCGATTTCTCTAACAGTTGTAGAGGAAAGGAATGTGTGCGTTTCACTTGTGATCAACGCAATATTTTCAATTTCTTTATCTAATCGCTTATTGGCAAGTGCCATACGGAACTCATGTTCAAAGTCGGAAAAAACTCTCAAACCGCGAACGATGACCTTGGCTCCTTGAGATTTACAGAATTCAACAGTAAGATTGTTGTAACCCATAACGCTAATATTTTTTTCATTTTGGAAACATTGAATAACTAAATCTAACCGGGTTTCCGGGGAAAAGAGAAGATTTTTTAACGGCCGATCATAGACAGCGACAATTAACTCATCAAATAATTTTGAGGCCCGTATCGCAATATCGATGTGACCGTAATGAATTGGATCAAATGTCCCAGGAAAAATAGCTTTTACCATAACAAACTTTCCTTACTATATTTTATATAATTATTTCTTATATTTCTGGCCAATAGATATTCAATTCTTCTCGTAATAACTGGTGTACAGATTGTTCAAGTCTGGGGTCATGGTTAATTATATACTGTGCTTGCTTTCTACTGGCCTCTATAAGCTCTATGTCAAATATATTTGCAAATTTAAAACCTGCATACCCGGATTGGCGTGTGCCAAGAAATTCTCCGGGACCGCGAAAATTCAAATCTATTTCCGCTAATTTAAACCCATCATTTATTTTAGTCATTGCAATTAGACGTTCATTCTCGATTGCATCGTCATTCGCAGGGATAAGAATACATAAAGAGTCCTCCTTGTTCCTCCCAACTCGCCCTCTAATCTGATGGAGTTGCGCAAGCCCAAAATGATTAGCGCTTTCGATCAGCACAATCGTAGCACCTGGTATATCCACACCAACCTCAATTACTGTGGTTGAAATAAGCACATTATATTCATGGCTCCTGAATTTTTCCATTATCTGGTCTTTTTCTGTTTGCTTTAATCTTCCATGCATCAAGCCTATCTTGAAATCAGGGAAAATGTTTTTTTGAATCCGATGATATTCTTTCACGGCTGATTTGTACATCTCGTCTTCTTCCCCGGAGTCAATCATTGGGTAAACGATAAACGCTTGAAACCCATTTCTAACCTGTTCTTTTATCAAGCCATAGGCCTTTTTTCTTTTAGCTTGATCGAATAATAACGTTTTTACGGGTTTTCTACCGGGGGGCATTTCATCAATGGTTGTTACATCAAGATCACCATATACTGTAAGCGCTAACGACCTCGGGATCGGAGTAGCAGTCATCACAAGTAAATGCAAATTGTCACCTTTCGATCTAAGCACCTTTCGCTGGTTTACACCAAACCTGTGCTGTTCATCTATTACTGCGAGCTGCAGATTGTGGAATTTAACTGGATCTTCTAGTAATGCGTGGGTACCGATCACACATTTTATTTTTCCTGTTTTTAATTTTCGCAAGATATTCCCCTTTACTTTTTTGGGAGTCTGGCCGATTAATAAAGCTATTTCATCTCTTGATATAGAACCGGAGTCGATCAACAATTCTGATAATGTGTTGAAATGTTGTTCAGCAAGAATGCTTGTAGGTGCCAGTATGGCGGCTTGTGATCCATTACCAATAATGGTTTCCACGGCAAATTTAGCAACAACTGTTTTCCCAGAACCCACATCCCCTTGAAGCAGACGGTTCATGGGTTTTCCAGCAACAAGATCATTTTCGATGTCTTCAATTGCTTTCACCTGGGCGGAGGTTAACACATAGGGGAGTAATTTTTTGCGATCGTTTATCAATCCTTTAGGGAGAGAAAATTTTCTTGCCTGATTCGCTTGCCATTTTGCTTTTTGAAGTAGCACGCCTAACTGTAAAAAAAATATCTCTTCAAAGGCAAATCTATTTTGCGATGATTTTAATTTAATATCGGATTCTGGAAAATGTATTTGAGAAATTGCTTCAGAAATTGTCGGCAGTTTTTCATTTTTGATAATGTGGTCTGGAAAAAATTCCTTTAATCTCCCTGACCAAAAATTCAGGTTATTTTTAATAATCTTTCTTATTTGTCGCTGAGTTATCCCAGCAGTAGCTGGATAAATGGGAACAATTCTGTTTGTGTGAATCTGTTCCTGGTCTAATGGTTCCCATTCGGGATTGTTCATCACGTAACGCCCCAGATACATGTCGACTTTGCCGGAAACTACAATAGATGTTCCTTCCTTCAATTGTGTCGAAATGTACGGTTGATTAAAGAAAGTTAATCTCAGAGATCCGGTGCTGTCTGTTAATGAGGTCTCTGAGATTTTCAAATTTCCTCTTTTTGACTTTCGTGTATAAATTTTCCCGGTGATTATTCCCGCAACTGTTAATTCTTCCCCATATTCAATATTATTTATCGTTTTTAGTTTACTGAAATCTTGATAGCGGCGCGGGTAATATCGCAATAAATTATATATATTCTTAATACCCAATTTTTCAAAATACGTATAGTTTTTATTTCCTATACCTTTGATCGAGCGTATATCTGCGTAAATTGCGGGGTCCTGCAACCTGGGAAAGTCAGCAGAATCATTACCGGAAATATTTGAAACCGCTAAAACATCTTGAAGTATTTTTTTGATATCAGTTTCGGGGTTTTCTGAGACCCAATTTAATATTTTTCCGATGGATTTTTCGCGATCTTTGGTTGAGAGAAGCGCATATGATTCAAAGAAATTGAGTATCGGGGAAAGAATATCACTGTGAATATTGTTTTGTTCCCCCTGCTTTTGAATAAAACCCAGAAAGTTCCCTAATCCACCGGCAACTGCTGAATTTTGAAACCCCTTATCTTTTTCTAAGGATAGAACTTGTTTAATCTTTTCATAGAAATCAAGCATAGTGAATATTGTACTTGAATCATACCTGCGATTGTGTTTTCAACCTTTAAGTACGGAATAAAATATAAAGCTATTCTATTGAGAGAATAAATTGATAATGTGGTTGTCCGCCAGAGTGAATTTCTATTTCATGGTCGGGATATTCACTCGCGATCTGTTGAGCTAACTTGTCAGCCATTTCACTTTCTACATTATTTCCATAGAAAATTGTGATATGCTCTTTCTCTTCCGCTTTAGCGGTTTTTAGAAGTTCTGAGCATGATATATAGATCGATCGTGAAGAATGGACCAATTTTC
The DNA here is from genome assembly GCA_964540175.1 of uncultured Pelolinea sp. Taxonomy (GTDB): domain Bacteria; phylum Chloroflexota; class Anaerolineae; order Anaerolineales; family Anaerolineaceae; genus Pelolinea. The sequence continues at coordinate 15,091 of CAZILY010000011.1, forward strand.
CATTTAATAATGAGATCACTTCCCCCTTCTTGACATTAACGCCATTGATCTTAATCGATCGTGTTGCAGTGGTAATTTCGCCAGTATCCACCTCAGTTAAAGCTTCATTCATCTCGCTCACAATATCGTCAAAATCAGCATTAGGATCCAATCTAAAGCAGGAAACCATGCCCTGAGGGATACTCGTTGAAGGGATAACGGCAACATTTTTCTTGGAGAGTTTTTTTGCTGCCTCAGACGCCATAATAATGTTCTTGTTATTGGGCAGGATAATGATCTTGTCTGTTGGAAGGTCCTTAAATGCCTCATATATATCATTGGTGCTAGGATTCATCGTTTGACCGCCGCTGATCACTCTCGCAACGCCTAAACTTTGGAAGATTTTTGATATTCCGTTGCCTGGAGAGATCGTAATTATGGCAATCTGATCTTTCTCAATCTCATTTGAAAAAACTTTTGTATTTTCGGACTGACCCATTTGCTCAAGAAGGTTCTCAATATATACTTTCTTAACTATTCCGAAATCTCCGACCATTTCAATTGGTTCATACTTTTTTTCAGTTGCAACATGGATGTGCATCCTGTAAATATTATCCCCTTCGCCAACTTGTATCGATGTCCCGATATCGGATAAACGGTCATAAAATTTCTTTAATTCAAAATCATTATTTGGTTTAAAATCAACCACAACTTCAAAATCCTGGCCAGGTTCAATTGCATCATGCATCCCATTGCTGCTGATCTGGTCTAAACTGATTACCTCATTTTCTGGAGCAACTTCCCCAATATCAACTGACTGATTTGTTGCATAGCGGTACATTCCCTCTAAAATTATCAATAATCCTTTTCCACCTGAGTCAACCACACCGGCTTGTTTGAGGATTGGAAGTAAATTGGGCGTATTTTTTACTGATCGCTCAGCAGCAGATACTACACCTTCCAGGATATCCAGAAGGTTGTCATTATTCTCGGTAAGATCTTCTGAAGCGGAGGCAATATCTTTCGACACCGTCAGAATTGTGCCCTCCACCGGCTTAACTACCCCTTTATAGGCAGTATTTCGGCTTTCAGCGAAGGCATGGTTCAACAGGGCAGCATCCATTTCTTGATTGTCATCCAAAATACGAGCGAATCCACGGATGAGTTGGGACAAAATGACACCAGAATTGCCTCGGGCACCCATTAAAGCACCCTGGGCAATTTTTTGGATGATTTTTCCTATATTCTCTTCATTTGAATTTTCAATTTCCTGATAGGCAGACTGCATTGTGAGAACCATATTTGTACCTGTATCGCCATCGGGGACAGGAAACACGTTCAATGCATTGATTACTGCCTGGTGGCATTTTAGCCAGGATAAAGAGGCCTTAAATAATTTCTTAAGATCTTTACCATTAATTGTGGTTATGTTCGCATGCTCAATTTGATCAGCAGAATTATTTCTCTGCGATGTGTTCGCCATTAATAATTACCTCAAAATAAAAAAATAAAAAATATTAATCTGTGTCGCTGACTCTCAGCCCTCTTACGTGGACGTTCACTTCACTAACAGGTACACGAATAAGTTTTTCCACATTAAATTTAACGTTGTTGGCCGCGCTTTTTGCAACTGAGGAAATCCTGGTTCCATATTCGACGACAACGAATAAATCTATAACTAAAACCCCGTTCTCATAATTTATCACAACACCTGATTGCTGATCTTTGGAAAAGAAACGAGAAATACCCCTTGAAAAGTTTTCGTTAGCTAAACCAACAACCCCGTAGGATGCTAATGCGGATTGATATGCTATTGTTGCAATAGCATGATAACTAATAGAAATATTTCCGAATTTAATATTTTTCTTAATCATATTTTCACTACCTCTATTAATAAACAGCGTTGCTTGTTATTAGTTACGTGTTATGGTAAACTAATTTCTTGTTCTTATCAAGGTAAATATTGTAGTTGGAAAGGATTTTCAAATGGCAAAGTGTGAGAAGTGTGGAAAAACAACTACATTTGGGCATAATCGAAGTTTCTCAATGCGAGCAACAAATAGAAAATTTAAAGCAAATCTTCAAAAAGTCTCGGTATATGAAAATGGGAAAAAAGTGAGAAAAGTTCTCTGCGCCAAATGTATTAAAAGTCTTTCCAAAATCAAGTAAAGCAAATTACAGGAAGAAAACGGTGGCTAGCACCGTTTTTTTGTTTAAGAGTTTTTAAGTGCCTTGACAGCCTCCTGGATACCCATAGGATTCTTGAAAATAAAAGAACCAGCTACGATGATGTTAGCCCCAGCTTTTTTTGCTTCTTTAGCAGTTTCTTTATTTAAACCGCCATCCACCTCGATTGGAATTTCTAAATCCCGTTTTTTCAATTCATCGGACAATTTTTTGATTTTAAAAAGCGTTTCAGGCAAAAACACTTGTCCGCCAAATCCGGGGTTTACAGACATTAATAACACATAATCAACCATGTGCAGAACAGGAAACACTGATTCAATCGGAGTTCCTGGATTTACAACAATACCAGCGTGTTTGCCGTGCGATGAAATATATTGAAGGGTACGATGAATATTTGGATTATTTTCTATGTGGACACTTAAATAATCTGCGCCGGAATCTGAAAAATCCTTAATATATTTATCAGGATTGCTTATCATCAAATGCACATCCAACGGAAGCTCAGTTATTCTTTTACACATCGATACAACGTGCGGCCCAAATGATATATTGGGTACAAAATGGCCGTCCATGATGTCAAGGTGGATCCAATCAACTCCCGCCTCCTCAGCTTTTTTTATTTCATTTTCTAAATTGCCAAAATCAGAATTTAATATGGATGCGGAAATAATGGGTTTCATAGATTTCACCTGTTTGTTGAATAATAAATAAATAACCAAAATGGTATTAAACCACCAACCATAACTAATGCAATGAAGCCAAGCATCACAGTTGTCCAATCCATTTTCTCAATTTTTGAAGGCGGAGATACTTCACTAGATTCTGCTGGCTGGTCTGATCTAATTGCTTTTTCAATATTAATTGGGCCAAGTGTGTTTATGTTATCCGGGATTGAATTGAGCTCATTAAATATTTCACTGCCGTTTGTATAGCGTTTAGTTGGATCTTTTTCCAGTGCTTTAGTAATTATTCTTTCCAAATAATCTGGAATCGCGGGATTAATATTTCGGGGAGGAATTAATTTTTCGCTTTGATGCTTTTCAATCAGAACAAGCACATCATCACCTACAAAAGGAAGGTTTCCTGTAAATATTTCGTATAAAATGACACCCAGTGAATAGACATCTGAAGCAGGTGAAGGGGGGCTGCCGCGGCCTTGCTCAGGCGAGATGTAGAATGGTGACCCCCATACCTCACTGTGTTTTTCAGTTCTGGAGATTGTTTCCAAGGCGCGTGATATGCCAAAATCTGTGATTTTTAGCGAACCTTTATCAGAAACCAGCATATTTTTAGGTTTGATATCACAGTGGATAATGCCCTGCTGGTGGGCATATGCCAATCCACCGCTTGCCTGCTTTAATAAATGATATCTGCTGACTTTTACAGTGAATTTATCGTTGGCTATCCAATCTTTTAAATCGCTTCCATCAACGAGTTCCATTACGATGAATAGGCGTTTGCTGTCTAATCCAAAATCGTAGGTAGTAACGATATTTGGGTGAGATAGTTTGGCGGAAGCTTTTGCTTCAGCCCTGAATCTATTCCGAAAAACCTGATCCTCAGAGAGATTTCTTTTAAGAACTTTTAATACCACATCCCGTTCTAATATCAAATCTTTCGCCCTGTACACAACAGACATACCGCCGTTTGCGATCGTGTTGAGAATTTGATATCGTTTATCGATAATTGGGAACGCGGATGTCATTTCATCCATAAAATAAATTATAACATTACGATTTATTGAATATAATCAGTATTATGAAATTTTCGAGACCGGTATTAATCGCGGCAATAATTATCAGCCTTATTTTTACTTTATCATTTATTTTTTTCCAAATAATACTATCCCGATCAGTAATTATTCTAAATGACACCAATACGATTTTGATAACTCCACAAACAGGAAACATGGATTCCACAAAATCAAGCGATGAATTACTTCAAGCGTCTCAAACCCCGAACCTGCCGGGCGTCTTTTCTGCAGGCATGGTGGTGCATATCCATCAGACAGGAGGGGATGGATTGAAGATCAGATCTTTTGCGGGATTTGAAGGAATTCCAGTGTACCTGGGGTCTGAAGGGGAGGAATTTGAAATTACTGCAGGCCCAGAAATAATCGACAGCAAAATATGGTGGAAGATTGTGTCAATCAGCGATCCAAAAAAATCCGGATGGGCCGTTCAGGAATATTTAACACAGCAATAAATCCGTAAAACGCCGTAATTATTTGAAATTTTCCATATTTGAAAACAAGGATGAAATAATCAAATTGTGAGTTCAGCCAAACACTTACATCACTTTTTTGATCACTTCATCGATAGTATCCACACCGATAAAATCAATTGCGTCTCTTATCTCGGCGGGTAAATCATCCAGATCGCCGATATTATCATTTGGAAGAAAAACCTTTTTCAAACCCGCCCGATGGGCGGCCAGCATCTTTTCCTTGATCCCTCCGACTGGCAGAATCTTTCCCCTCAATGATATCTCACCAGTCATGCCAATTTCAGGGCGGATGGGTTTGTCAGATAGAAGGGATGCGAGCGCAGAAACAATTGTGATCCCCGCGGACGGGCCATCTTTTGGCTGGGCACCGGCAGGGACATGCAGGTGAATGTCGATATCTTTAAATTTATCCGCAGGAATATTGAAATCATTCGCATGGGATTTTAGATAAGAAAGCGCAGCTTCCGCGGATTCTTTCATCACTTCTCCAACTGAACCCGTGATCTTAAATAAGTTGCTGCCTGGCATTGATGTGGCTTCAATAAATAGTATTTGACCGCCAACAGGTGTCCACGCTAAACCGGTAGCGACACCCGGGATAGACGTTCTTTTTACAATTTCTTCAAATGGTTTAAATTTTGGACGGCCAAGCAATTCGGCGACATATTTTTTGGAGATAACTCGAATCCGTTTTTTTGATTTTTCACGGAGAGTGACCACTTTTCGGCAAACAGCGCCAATATTTCTTTCCAAATTTCTGACTCCGGATTCACGCGTGAATGACCGAATTATTTCTGTAATCGCTTCATCTTTAAATTTAAGCTCTTTCTCTCTTAACCCATTTTCTTTTAATTGCCTGGGAACCAAAAAACCCTGAGCAATATGTACTTTTTCGCTTTCTGTGTACCCCGAAATTTCAATTACTTCCATCCTGTCAAGGAGAGGAGTCGGTATTGAATCAAGCTGGTTTGCCGTGGTGATGAACATGATTTGAGAAAGATCGTAAGCTACTTCCAGGTAATTGTCCCTGAATTGAGAATTTTGCTCTGGATCAAGTACTTCTAATAACGCGGAGGATGGATCCCCTCGATAATCATTGCCCAACTTGTCAATCTCATCGAGCATGAAAACCGGATTATTTGAATCTACCCGCCTTAACGATTGGAGGATGCGGCCGGGCATGGCGCCAATATAGGTGCGCCTGTGCCCCCTGACTTCTGCCTCATCTCTGATCCCGCCCAAGGATGTGCGTATGAATTTGCGATTTAACGCTTTCGCAATGGACTGCCCTAATGATGTTTTTCCAACACCTGGAGGACCGACGAAGCACAGGATCACACCTTCTCTGACTTTTCGAATATCATCTGGAGACTCAGTAAATTCTCCCGCTCGCTCCAACTTTAATTTACGAACCGCTAAAAATTCAATAATTCTATCTTTTACTTCATCCAGCCCATAATGGTCTCTATCGAGCACCTGGCGGGCATTATTAATATCCAAATTATCTTTTGAGTTTGATTCCCAAGGAAGCGAAACCAACCAGTCTAAATAGGTTCGAATAACCCCATATTCCGCTGCTGCGGTAGGCAATCCCCGTAAACGATCCAATTCTCTTTTCGCCTGTTTAAGAGGTTCTGGAGGCATATTAGATTTTTTAATGCGCTCAAAGAATTCCTTTATTTCAACGGACTGGGCATCTTCCTCCCCAAGCTCTTTTTGAATCGCTTTTAATTGCTCTCTGAGAAAATAATCCCGCTGGACTTTGTCAATTTCCTCACGCGCCTCATTTTGTATTTTCTTGCCAAGATCCAAAACTTCTGTTTCTTTTGCTAATAACGCAACCAGGAGATGCAATTTATCAATCACGGAGTCAAGCTCGAGTAGATTCTGCGCGGTTTCAATGTCCATTTTCTGGAGGTTGGCAACGTTATACACAGTCTGCAGGGGGTCGCTCAATCCATTTACAGTGGCAACCAATTCTCTTGGGATCGAAGGAATTAACTCAGAAATATGAATAAATTGGTCTCTTACATTGCGGGTTAATGCCTCAACTTCTAATCCGGTTTCTTCTTTCTCTTTTTGAATGAGGACTTCTGCGGTAATATATGGTTTTTCACTGATGAATTTTTTTATCTTAAATCGTGAGACTCCTTGGACTAATAAGCGGATCGTTCCATCAGGTGCGCGAAATAATCGGTGAATAATTGCCGCGGTACCATATTGGTACAGATCAGAGGAATTTGGCCTTTCAAGATCAGGTTTTCGCGATGTCACCAGGCCGATCCATCTGTGGCCTGTGGCAACTTCATCTACTAATTTAATCGATCGGGGCTGCCCGATCGTTAAAGGAACAGCTGTCTGTGGAAAAACAACCAGACCGCGCAGGGGCAGGATGGGTAAGATCTTCGGAATTTCTGAATCCTTTGTTGATGGATCATCAGGTGCCCCATCTTTTTTTGATAGTGTATCCTGCCTATCGGTTTCCTCAAGTTCAAAATCGATCACTATCTGGGCAAACTCCTGTTCTCCCATGATCATCCACTGCATTATTTCTTGTATGTCAATATTCCATTTTTTTGCCGGCATATATTTTTCCCTTATTCCTCGGCTATTTCCACGCGAATTGGTTTTGTTTTAGGCAGGGTGATGGTCAGAAACCCATTTTCGTAAAACGCCTGGATAGATTTCACAATAATTTTCCCGGGTATTTTAACCGAGTTGGAGAAATCACCAAATGGGATCTCCATTCTATGGTAAGAACCTTCTTTATCTTCTCCCGCACGATGTCCACTGATAGATAATATATCTTTATAATAATTAATTGAAAAATCCTTTCCTTCCATTCCGCCAATTTCCAACGTGACAACGAATTTGTCTTGTGTTTCAAACAGATCTACTGCGGGATGCCACGCATGATAGTACTGCTTCGCATTAAAGTCTTTAATCTGCTTGATTACAAAGACTTGTTTTTTATATATCTGATCCATTTTTTACCTCACAATAGCTAACAAAACGCTCCATCATCATTTTAACGCAAAATTATATATGTTTTATTAAAGACAAATTGAAAAAAAGCTGTTTATTTGGGAGGATCAAACGTAAAGATTTGATGATTGAAAAAAAAGGCGCCCTCGGCGGGACTCGAACCCACAACCACCGGATTAGAAGTCCGGTGCGCTATCCAATTGCGCCACGAGGGCATGACCCGGCAGAAT
>CAZILY010000012.1:0-21865 GCA_964540175.1 uncultured Pelolinea sp.
AAAATTGGAAGACGCAATAGCTGGCGGATGGCCCCTAACTCCACATGCGCAATTATATGTAGAAGGTGATCTTAAAAGAAAGGGCTCACCTTCTCTTCCAGTGGGAATTACATACGCGCCATTGCTCTCTCCTGAAGGCATTCTTCTCAATATGATCGCTTCGGTCCGAGATATCACTCGATTCCGCCAGGCGGATGAAATGAAGAGCACTTTCATTTCTGTAATCAGCCATGAATTAAAGACACCGGTGGCTTTGATTAAAGGATATGTCTGCACGCTGCTTCGGGATGACGCCGAATGGGGTAGCGATTTCTATAACGAAAGCCTCACAATCATTGAAGAGGAAGCCGACCGATTGAGTCAATTAATTGAAAACTTATTAGATGCAACAAGACTTCAGGCAGGTGGTGTGACATTAAAAAAGTCTGAAATATTTCTGCCCAGTATCTCTAAAAGATTAGCTAAAAAATTTCAAACTCAAACAAAAGATCACGAAATTATCGTCAATTTTCCCGGTGATTTTCCAGTATGCTTTGCGGATGAATCCAGAATTGAACAAGTGATCATCAACTTAATTTCTAATTCCATAAAGTATTCCGATAAGGGAAAAATTCTCATTAGCGGTAGTATACGTAAAGATATTCTCATTACTTGTATCAGTGACGAGGGGCCAGGTATCGCCCCACAGGATCTCCCCTTTGTTTTTGATCGCTTTTATAGATCTGCAGACGCTTTACGAAATAAGAAAGGCGCCGGATTAGGATTGTATTTAGCAAAAGCAATTATTGATGCCCATGAAGGTAGAATGTGGATTGACACAGAACATGGGAATGGCGCAAAAATTTGCTTTTCTTTGCCACGTATGTAAATAAAAGCCCAGTTATTAATAGTTAATAAATAGAAAAAGAAAAGAGTATAAGAAATGCCGAGAACACAAACATCATGCCCTACCTGCCGACAACCTGTTACTGTTGAGATTCAACAGGTTTTTGATTTAGGAAAAGACCCGTTAGCAAAACAAAAAATCTTATCTAATACATCAAACTTCTTTCAATGTCCTTCTTGCGGATATCAAGGAATGTTAGCAGTACCAATTATCTATCATGATCCTGATAAAGAGTTATTACTAACCTTTTTCCCTCCCGACCTCAATACTCCAATTAATGAACAGGAAAAACAAATTGGCCCATTGATCAATCGCATCATGAATGAACTTCCGCAAGAAAAGCGTAAAGCATATTTGCTTCAGCCACAAAAAATGTTTACATTTCAAACAATGATAGAAAAAATTCTGGAAGCTGATGGAATTACCAAAGAAATGATTGCTGATCAGCAAAAAAGAATCGAGTTATTAGATAAACTAATCAAAACACCTAAGGAAGATCGCTTAGTGATCTTTGAACAGGAACAAGAGATTATCGATATAAACTTTTTTTCAATCCTGTCCAGGATCATAGAATCTGCCGCGGCACAGGGAGATGATAATTCACAAAAACCGCTTCTTGATCTACAGCAGGATCTTTTTGAAAATACACCAGTTGGGCAAGAGTTATTTACCCAGGCGAAAGAAACAAATTCAGCGATCAAATCTTTACAAGAAGCAAGTAAAGATGGATTAACTAGAGAAAAGTTATTGGAAATACTTGAGAATGCGCCATCAGAAGCTCAATTATCGACAGTCGCCAGTCTTGCACGTTCTGGACTTGATTATGGTTTCTTCCAGTTATTAAGTGAAAAGATCGATTCAACACAAGAGAAAGACAAAAAGCAAGGGCTTACACAATTGCGCGAAAAATTACTACAGATCACGCAGGAAATAGACAGGCAATCCCAAGAGCAAATGAATGAAGCAAAACAATTGTTAGAAAAGATTGTTTCGGTAGAAAAAATCGAAGAAGAACTTGAGAAAAATTTACACGTTATCAATGATTTCTTTATTCAAGTGCTGCAAACTGAATTATCTGCAGCCCGGAAGGACGGAAACCTTGAGCGTATTCAAAAATTAGAACGGATCATGATCGTCATTGAAAAAGCATCTGCACCAGCCAAAGAAATTAAGTTTTTCGAAAACCTTCTCGAATTTAAAGACCAGGATGATCTTGATCGATTAATTTCGGAAAATAGCGCAAATATTAACCAGGCTTTTTTAGATCTTATGAACAACATCGTCAATCAGGTACAAAAACAAGATAACCAACCTGAATTATTTGAAAAAGTTAGAACAGTTCACAAGGCGGTTTTAAGACACTCCATGAAGAAAAAAATGGAAGCAGATTAAGTATCGAAAGAATAGTTTTTAAAAATATAACCAACGCCACGGATTGTAACAATATATTCATGTGTAGGGTCATTCCTCATAAGACGCGTTCGCAGACGCCTTACAAGCGCATCTAATGCTTGTTCTGTAACACCCACGGCCTCATCTTCCCCCCACACTCTTTGTACAATCTTTTCACGAGAGACAACCGTGTTTTCGAACTGATATAGAAGAGTTAGTAATTTATATTGTGAAACAGATAAAGGAGGTATTAATTCTTTTTCACCAATCCAAATTCTTCTTGCTTTCTCATCAAGAAACAATTTCTTGGTTTTATATTTAGGTTGAATCGTTTTAATATCCAGGGGTAGTGTTGCATCCGAGCTAACAAATACCAACTCTTGTATTAATGCAATTTTTATAGCATCACCATCCCCCAAAATACATGAATGACTTATGCGTTCACCATTCACGTAGGTTCCGTTTTTACTATCTAGATCAACGATTCGAACTTGCCTATCTTTTGATATCTCAAATTTTGCGTGGAAACGAGATACTTGTCTATCAGAAATTGTGATATCGCAATTGGTGTCCCGCCCAACAACCAACTCCTTTTTAACAGTCCAATTATTCCCATTTAAAGGACCATCATGTGCAAATAAGATTGGAATATTCTGGTTAGTCTGATTCATCAAAATTTAAACTCGCTCATAGAAGTATAATATAGCAAATCTCATTAAAAGTGTTAATAAACAATTATGCATTTACTGCTAAAGAAAGATGAATTGATCCGAAACCGATATCTGATAAGAAAGATTATCGGGCAGGGCGGTATGGGATGCATATATCTTGCGGAAGATACCCGTCTTAGTGGGAGACTATGTGCTCTAAAAGAAGTTGTTCATGATCAGACTTTAGATTCAACACTCCATAAAGAGGCACGAAAACAATTTAAACAAGAAGCGACAATATTAGCCAAGCTTGACCACCCAAACCTGCCAAAGGTTTCTGACTTTTTCTCAAAAAGCAACCGGGATTACCTAATCATGGATTACATACCGGGTGATGATCTGCGCACATTGATACTTAAAGCCAAACACCGGAATAAGTTTCTCCGAGAAAAAGAAGTAAGGTCTTGGGCAAATCAATTAGCAGATGCGTTAATCTATCTTCACAATCAAGATCCCCCAATTTTACATAGAGACATCAAACCAAGCAATCTTAAATTAAACCCAAGTGGATTATTAAAACTTGTGGATTTTGGATTGGTTAAACTATTAGCGCCCGGAGAAATGACCATCACAATTATTCAAGGTCAAGGAACAGTAATATATACTCCTTTGGAACAGTACGGAGGAGATGGATCCCATACGGATGTTCGGAGCGATATCTATTCCTTCGGGTCAACTCTTTATCATTTACTAACAAACACCCCTCCCATTGATGCAAGAGCTAGATTTATTAATCCAAATACGCTTATCTCTCCACGAAAATTGAACCCGAATATTTCACTTCAAATGGAGCGTGCGATTCTTTGGGCAATGCACTTACATCCTGACGAAAGACCACAAGATATGGCTCAGCTTAAAGACTATTTCACAGGAAAATCTATTGTTATTGAGAAAAACCGATCTGAAGAAATCCGGATTAGAAATTACCTCAAGAAACCTTTTGAAAAAATCCTTCTCTTGCTAGCCGTGATTCTAATGACTATCAGTTTTCTCGGGTCTCTTTTTCTTTGAGCGGTTTTGTAAAACCCGAATCATTATCCACCCAGCTACTCCTCCGATTAATGCCCCAACAAAAACAGAAAAACACAGTTTTATATATCCACTTGAACCAAATCGTGGAGAACTTCCCGGAAAATCGAAAATAAGCCATGCGGTATTGAATAGCCCCCCAACGATACTGCTCCCACTAATTTTTATTCGATCCTCGATCAAATAATAATTACGTAATAAATAAAATGCTGCCGCACCTAATATCCATGAAAATGCAGTAGCAATAAACCATTCTGAGACTTTGCTATTGCTTTTTTCTAGGTTAATCTCAGGAGCTGTTGAAACAGATTCTTCGCCATCTACTAATTCTTCAGGCGTGGAGATTGGTGTTGGGATAATCGCGCTAACAATCGCCTCTTCTTCCGATATATCAAGCACAAGGATTTGAGAACTTAATGCAGGTTCACTTACTACTCTAATCTCATGCATTCCGCCATATTGCAATGCGATTGAAGCCTTTGCAACCCCGTTTTCAGTAACAGATTCAACTTGTTGAATGGACGTATTTGTTCCTTGCTCATTCATAGTGAATCTGACCACTGTTCCATCAGGCACAGGATTGTTGTTATGGTCCACTATAATCCCGGTTTTTACCGGTAAGATATCTCCCAGTTTAAAATCAGGCAGTGTTCCTTCCGGATCCCCATTGACTTGCTCTATTCCTTCTTCATCAAGAATAGCTTGTGCTGCATCCTCGTCTACTGATAAAGCGATAATTTGATCTGGTGCTGGAATCATCGCTGTTATAAGATCATACGCGATTCCAGAAATTGACACAGGGGAAGCACCCTGTGGGGTTATTTCCTGAAAAATAATCCTGGCGGCTACGTCCACAAAAGAAGGTAATTTGCTATACAGACAATAAAAAGCCGAAAATGCAGATATTTCTGTTGCATCAAAATAATAGGGAACGTCAAAAGAGAAAACCAGGATATTTTTATCTCGCAATACTGATGGATACTCTGCCAATAGATCATGCAGAGCATAGGATGATGGCTGCTCGAGATTAACCTCCCGTAAAGCAAAAATCACCCATTTCGCTCTTGAAAGATTCTCCTCAACTTCAGGACGATTGAAAGGGCTATTTACATAATCATACAGGTCATTAAAAGAATAGGAAATAATCTGACTTTCACTAATCTGCCCATTCCCTGACGGCCCATAAAGGTTAAGTATTGATGTCTGCAAACCATTCACAGGAAAAACATCATGCGGACGGCACCCCTCACATTGTTGAACAATTTGACCATCAGTAAAAATTAGGATTTTTTCACCGAATTGAGGAGGCAGCGGAAAAGACTCATTTATTTGTTTTTGTGTAGGATTAACTAAAGTGGCTGCTTGCAGAGCTACTTCAAACACGGTTTCAACACCATTCCCTAAATTAGACAATTTGTTTGAATTAGGAATAATCTTCTCTAAGACAAATTCGTCATATAGCTCAAATTTCTGGGTTAATATTCGTATAAGGGATGCATCCACTCTTTCAGCAAATGCCTGATCCTCTTTATATTTCTGAACGAATAGGTCCATCGTTTTCCTATAGGTAACAAATCGATCTTCATCGCCAGTTGATTTCAATTGATCCATGTATAAAAGATCATTTCCCGCCAAGAAAGCATTTCTTACTACCTGACGCGCGTCAATGAAAGCCCCGCTGGGGTTAAAAAACTTATTAACCGCCTGGCTTCCGAGATCATCACTCACCAAAATACCCCCCGCTTCACGCCATATATCTAATGGAGAAAGATCCATCAGCAGTTCCATCGCGTTTTGATCAAAACTTATTGGTTTAGTCGTAGCTCGAATATTCCCTTGAAAACCCTGGTACCGAATATTGCTGCTTAATAAGCCATCAGCGATAAAATCGGCCTCAGGATCAACCGGATCTGTAACTTTAAAAAATGGGGCCAATTCGATCAATTGCAGTTGTTCAAGTGATTTTCGAACTGTGGCAACTTCTTCATCTGGAAGGCGGTCTGAACTACCTCGCCCAGGAAAGTTCTTGACGATTACCGCAATTTTATTTTTGCTTCCTTGGTGGATACCATCAATATACGCAGCACCCATTTCCCCAACCCAGTATGGATCTCCGCCAAATGTTCGTACACCCAGGTTTTCTTTCCCTTCACTATAAATAATATCTAAAACATCTAATGATGGACCGAAAAATAAATTAAACCCAAGAGTCTCTAATTCACTACCGATGAGTTCGCCAACCTCTTTCGCTATTGAAGTATTCCAAGTTGCTCCAATTGCCATTTGGGAAGGGGTAGAAGTTACTCCTTCGATCATCTGGTCATATGGAAACGATCCGCCTGGTTGTGAGATCCCTATAAATAATGGAATGTACTCATTGGCTAAACCGATTTCAGATGATTTGCCCCCCAATTCATTGCCCGTGTCCCACTCGATCGTTTGGAGTTCAGAAATAAGATCGTATGTATTCTGGACACCATAATCAGGATCAGCGAAATTTTCATTTCCGCTTTTCAGCACGACCCCTCCCACAGAATACTCTGAGATCAGTTTATAGACCTCCGATTTCTCTCCAATTTCTGACCCATCAAATGTAATCAAGAATAATTGGCCCACTTTTTCTTCTGGAGATAAACGGGTTGCCAATTGCAACGCTTTTATATAATGTTCAGATTTAACTGGCTCATCCTTACATAAACCTATAGATGTGAATAATAAGGATATTAAGCACGTGACCGTTATGATCAGCAACCCTGATCTTTTTCTCTTCTCCATATTTTAATAATACTAAAAAATATCTATTTTTTCATCCTATATTTTATTTCTTGCGCCAGTTTTGGATCATTAGTTATGATTCCATCAATCCCATACTTGATCAATTCAACCATATCGGCACTTTGGTTAACCGTCCAGGCATTGACTCTTCTATTCATTTGATGCTGTTTCTCAATGAACGATTCTGAGATGTCCTTGAAATACGGATGGATATAATCCGGAGATATCCACGAAAATAATTTTGATCTGGACAAATATCCAAATGCACCTGTTGAGCATATAAGTGCAACAGGTACCCCTGGAATGAGATGCCTAATTCTATTCAAATTTGAAGGATTAGAAGAAGAGAAAAGCAATTGATCGAATATATCTATTCTCTTTACAATTTCAAACACCTTCTCTGGAAGCATGTCAAATGGGTTATGATAATTCTTTAGTTCTACATTGATCAAAGCCCGGTTTTTAAATATCGAAAAAGTTTCTTCTAATAAAGGAATTTTCTCATTTGTAAACTTCGGAGAGAAAGTGGAACCAGCATTCAAAGTACGTAATTTCTTTGTACTTAATTGATCTACCTTCCCAGAACTATTTGTCGTTCTATCTACTGTCCGGTCATGAATCACAACCGGAATTCCATCCGCGCTCAGCATTGTATCCAGTTCAAATGCTTGTGCACCCTGTTGTAAAGCCAGCTCAAACGCTGCAATTGTGTTCTCAGGTGCATATTTTGAAGCACCACGATGCCCATAAACAATAGGGGATTGTATCTTTTCAATCCAATGCATGGAATTCCCTTTCTATAGCAAAAGAAATTATAGCATCCAGTAACATCCGACTTATTACATTTGGATATTGATAAAAATCCGTTTCTTAAATCCAAGCAGGGGGAGCTGGACTTGGCTTGATTAATGAACTTTCAGTCCATCTAAGTCGATATCTTTTATTATTAATTGAAGCGATTTCCTGCCATTATAAATATTCAGATCATATGAAAAAAGAATGTCAACCGTTTTAGCTGATTGAATCTGCTCATAATATTCCCCAAACCGGAAAGCAACAGCATCAAAATTTATCTTCCCGTCTGAAACATTCATTTTTAGATGGTCGCCTGAATTTCCGATCCGCCTAATTCCTTTGCATTTAACATCTCTTGCGACAAACAATGGCATTGGATTCCCAATTCCTACAGGCTCTAGAACATCATAATGGTTTAATAAGTCAGGATGCAGGTCTATTAGATTAACTTGCGCTTCTGCCTTAATTTCACGAACCAAAGGTAGGTTTCCTAATTTCCGCTCGCAAATCTTTGTGAATTTTTCAGTAAAAGAACCTAAATTTTTCATTTTGACTGTTAACCCTGCAGCCATCGCATGGCCGCCATGTTGAATAAGAAGATCTTCGCATTCATCAAGGGCAAACGTAATATTCAATTCGGGAATGCTGCGACAGGATGCGCGTACAACATTTTCTTTTTGCACCCCAATGATCGCGGGACGGTAATACCTCTCCACCAGTCTGGAGGCGGCTAAACCCACCACCCCTTCATTGAAATCCTTGTCCCAATAAAATAGCATCCATTTGTTTTTCTCTGGATCATATAAATTCTCTACCTTAGTTTGTATCTCTTTTGTTATCCCCTGACGATCTCTGTTTTTCTGCTCTAATAATAAGGCTACTCTCCCTGCTTGCTCAGTGGTTTCTGCCATGAGCACTTGAAAAGCGAGATCAGCTGACCCCAATCTGCCAGCCGCATTCAACCGCGGCCCGATCCTGAATCCAATATCTTCTGCTTTCACTTTATGAATGTTTATTCCACTCACGTTGGCAAGTGCCAACAATCCTTTACGTCTTCCAAAACGCATGGATCGCAGTCCTTTTCGCACCAGAGCTCTGTTCTCATCAATCAATGGTGCCAAATCAGCAATTGTTCCGACTGCAACCAGATCCACCCAATTTTCAAGATCAATACTTGGAACAGGGTATTTTTCAAGTAGGCCTTGAGATAATTTATAAGCAATTCCGACACCAGCCAGTTCTTTAAATGGATAATCGTCATCCGGTTGTTTTGGGCAAATCACAGCATTTGCTTTTGGAAGGGAATCAAATGGTTGGTGGTGGTCTGTAATGATTACATCCACCCCCTCATTCCTTGCATAATCTACTTCTTCCACGGAGCGCACTCCACAATCTACTGTGATAATCAAATCCGGTTTTAACTGCAGCACATTTTGAAGAGCACCCATTGTAAGGCCATAACCTTCTTTAAACCGATTAGGTATATAGGAGTTTACATCTGCGCCGAATTGCCGAAGAACTTGAACCATAAGAACAGATGCTGTGACCCCATCCACGTCATAATCTCCAAAGACAACTATCTTCTTGTTATGAAGAACCGAATCATGAATTAGGTGAACCGCTTTTTCAAGATCACGCAACAAAAACGGATCGTGTAATGGTTTATCAGCCCGAAGAAAAGATTCCGCCATTGATGCTGTTGAAATCCCTCTATTGAAAAGTATCTGTCGAAAAAGAGATGGGTATGAATCTAACGCTCTATTTATATCCTCTGGAATTAAGGGCGGGATAATCCAGCGAGTCTTCGATTGATCAGCCATGGTTTTTATTTGGCATTCAAATAATATCGCGGCATCCGAGCAGCCAGACCACAAAGCACTTCGTAATTGATGGTACCCCAATCATTCGCGATATCCGTTGCAGAAATTTCCGCGTCCTTTTGCTTTCCAATAATAATGACCTCATCCCCAATTAACGCATCAGGAATTTCATCTAAATTAACCATGCATTGATCCATACATACAGTTCCGATTATTGGCACACGTTTGCCGTGTATTAGAACGAAATTCCCTGGCCGCCTTCTTAGTCCATCCCCATATCCTACCGCTATCACCCCAATGCGCTCCTTGCTTTTCGTGTGATATCTATGGCCATAGCTAATACCATGCCCCGCAGGAAGTTCCTTTATCGATATCAATCGAGTTTTCCAGGATATCGCGGAGGAAATGCCATCAGGCAATTTCGTCTGGCTTGATGGCGAATGGCCGTAAAAAGCAATGCCAGCTCTTATTAAATTGAATCTTGTTTCTGGAAAATTGATCATTCCCGCCGAATTTGCAGCATGAACAATCTCAGGTAAAAGATTTTTAGTCTTCAACTCTCGCAAAATAATCTCAAATTGCTCTATCTGTTTAGCAGTAACATCTTTTTCTATTTCATCCGCGCACGCAAAATGAGTAAATACACCTTCTAGCATTAATGATTCTTGGTTTTTTACATATTCAACAAAGCTGACAGCTTTTTTCGTAACAACACCTAATCTCCCCATGCCGGTATCAATTTTCACGTGCAAATTGACTCTTTGTTTAAGTCCTTGAGCGTTTGAGGCATATGATTCAGCAACGGAAATATCGTAGACAGTGAGGCTGATTCTTTCTTTTATCGCATGAGCAACCCGGGATGGAAGAGTGTAGCCTAAAACCAGGATATTCGCTTTTATTCCTAATTCTCTAAGCTTAAGGGCTTCTTCAACACGAGCAACACCAAACCACTCAGCGCCAGCATCTTCTAATGCGACTGCAATCCTTTCAAATCCGTGTCCGTATGCATTGGCTTTTACTATCGGCATCACTTTAGAACTGGAAAGCTCACTCAGCAATTTGTAGTTTTTACGCAAGATTGATAGATCTATTTCTAGCCAGGTTCCATAATTTTCTAATGTCATTCGCCAAGTATAAACGCCACTCATCCTTATTTCAAGCCTTGAATAGAATATAATCTGTAAAAAATCATCGGATTGGAGTTTATGGAAAAAGATTCATTTTCTTTCCAAGTTATAGCCAAACAGGGAAAAGCTCGGGCAGGGGTTCTTACTACACCCCATGGAAACGTAGAAACCCCGATTTTTATGCCGGTGGGTACTCAGGCCACGGTAAAATCATTAACACCCGCGCAGTTGGTTGAAATTGGAGTCCAGATACTGCTGTCCAACACGTACCACCTGTACCTTCGGCCGGGTGCAGAGATCATTGAAAGTTTCGGTGGTCTTCATCAATTTATGAGATGGGAAAAACCAATTCTGACTGATTCTGGCGGATTCCAGGTTTTTTCTCTCGGAGATCTGCGAAAAATTGATGCTGATGGTGTTACTTTTAAAAGTCATTTGGATGGATCAACCCACCGCTTTACTCCAGAAAAAGCAATCCGAATTCAGGAGCAGTTAGGAGCTGATATTATCATGGCTTTTGATGAATGTTCTAATCCTGAAAATTATCAATATAGCCTTGAAGCCATGAATCGAACGCACCGCTGGGCTGAACGGTGTATAAAAGCCAAACACCGAAAAGATCAAGCACTCTTTGGAATCGTTCAGGGAGGTATCCACCCAGAGCTTCGTAAAAGATCTGCTGTTTTTCTCACGTCGCTCGATTTTCCTGGTTATTCAATTGGCGGACTCTCTGTTGGGGAAAGCAAACCAGACATGTTGAAAACAATTGAATTAGTTAACCAGATCCTTCCAGAGGAAAAACCGCGTTACCTAATGGGTGTTGGTACTCCCGAAGACCTGATTGAAGGGATTTTGCGTGGTGTAGATATGTTTGATTGTGTTCTGCCAACCCGGCTAGCTCGCCATCATGCCGCGATGACTTTGTCAGGGCGGATGAATTTATCCAAAGCAGAATATAAGAAAGATTCATCTCCAATTGATAAGACGTGTTCGTGTTATACATGCCGCAATTTCAGCCGCGCATACATTCGGCATCTCATCAAAGCAAATGAAATCTTGGCTGCAACATTGCTTTCGATCCATAATGTATTTACGTTGATAGAATTAAGCAAGGAACTTAGGCGCCACATCATCAACAAAGATTTTGATATATATGCTCAAAAAATATTAGCTAATCTTAATAAGAAAGATTGATAAATTAAAAATGACCATCATCCAAGCATTGATTTTAGGTATCATCCAAGGTATTACTGAATTCCTACCCGTTTCAAGTTCCGGTCATTTGGTAATTCTCCCCTTTCTATTAGGCTGGGATTTGCCCGAAGAGCAAATTTTCACTTTTGATGTACTAATACAAATAGGTACTCTGATTGCAGTCATCATCTTCTATTGGAAAGACCTCACACAAATTGCTCATTCAATGATACTTGGCATTAAAAACAAAAAACCTTTCGAAGAAATTCCGGCAAGAACTGGCTGGTTGGCAATTCTAGCAACAATTCCAGCAGGATTGGTAGGTTTGTACTTTAAGGATCGTATTGAAGACGCGTTTACCCGCCCTGCAACCGTAGGCACATTGTTAATCATTAACGCAGCAATATTGTTCATATCTGAGAAAATCAGCAAAAAATCCAGGAACATTACCTCGCTCAATTGGTCAGATGCAGTTGTGATGGGGTTTTCTCAGGCATTGTCCATTTTTCCAGGGATCTCCCGCTCTGGAAGCACAATTTCAGGTGGATTACTAAAAAACCTTGATCGTAAAACCGCTGGGCGATTCGCTTTTTTAATGGCTATCCCAATTATGTCCGCAGCAGGATTATTAAGTCTCGTCGAATTAAAAAATATATCTAATCTTTCACAATTCCTGCCGGTGATGACTGTTGGATTCGTTACCGCTGGAATTGTTGGATTTTTCACCATACGATGGCTGCTGGGATATATTTCTAACCATTCTCTTGTGCCGTTTGCGATATATTGCCTGATCTTAGGAAGCGGTACCCTCATTTTGTCATCAGTAAACTCTTCCACTTCAAACAATTATGAAATCAAAACGGTAAAAGATTCATACCGTGTGTCTTATTCTTCCTCTATCCAATGGATAACCCCAATCATTAATGAGTGCAGTGAGAAAATACCAGATACAACCATCTTACTCAATCAGTCGGATAAAGAAATATATCCTTCCGGTAGTGATATCTACATTTCCTACGGTGAACTATCCTCAACCTCGCCATATATTTATCAACTGGGGAATGATTATCTTGTACCAGCAGCACATAAAGAAAACCCAATAATAAACCTAACGTTAAGCACAATGCGAGGGTTGTATCAGGGAGATATATCAACGGTTAATGATCTGGCCGAAAATTGTGCTGAATGTGTCATTATTGAAGAAATAGACATCGCCCTTGATGAAAAGTTTCATATATGGAGTTATCCTGAAGAATCTTTCTTAAAGTCAGCATTTCGATCCGCATTTCAGATAGATGTTCTATCCCCCAGCCTTTCCATTGCGCCAAATCCATCTTTACTTAAACAAGCACTTTCTCTGGAAGAAAAAGCAGTTGGTATTCTGCCCCGAAAAGCGATTGGGGATCATTTGAAACCCATTCCCCTTATTGATTTGATTAACGATCAAGCATCAATTCAAATTCTTGCTGAAAGTCATGCGGAACCAGATGCAGCCCTTTCTGCTTTGTTAGTATGCATTCAAGAAAAAATTATTGACTAATGGTATTCATCTTATGATATACAATTAAAATACATTTTATAATCACGAAAATTAGGAGATTGTAGATATGCTCAAAGATATAAAAATTGCATTCATTGGACCTGGTGTAATGGCAGAGGCAATGCTCTCAGGCATTATTAAGAACAAACTAACAAACCCTTCCAATATTCTCGCGTCTGGGCCCCTTGAAGATCGAAACCAAGAGTTAAAGGACAGATATGGCATCCAACCCTTCTCGGATAATAACAAAGCTGCTGCTCTTGCGGATGTAGTAATCCTTTCCGTAAAACCACAGCGGTTGGAGAAGGTTTTAGAGGGATTACAGGGCTCTGTGAAGAAAGACACGCTGGTTCTTTCTATCGTAGCTGGCGCATCAATTGCGAAGATCAGCCACATGTTAAAACACAATAAAATTGTCCGGTCTATGCCCAATACTCCTGCCCAGATTGGGGAAGGGATTACAGTATGGTGCTGTTCATCAGAAGTAGATGAAAATCAGAAAACAATTGCTCGTGCTATCCTGGGTTCTTTTGGACACGAAATTTACGTTGAAGAAGAAGATTATCTGGATAAAGCCACTGCCCTCTCCGGTACAGGGCCAGCGTATGTTTACCTTTTCATGGAAGCAATGATAGATGCCGGCGTTCACCTTGGCTTTTCTCGCCGCATCGCCGAAAAATTGGTAACCGAAACTTTGCGCGGTTCAGTCGATTATTACGATAAAAACGGCCTGGAATCCAGACATGTTGCCTCCCTGAGAAACCAAGTGACATCACCAGGCGGCACCTCTGCAGAAGCACTTTATTACCTGGAAAAAGCTGGATTCAGAACCGCTATCTCGCGGGCGATATGGGCAGCATACCAGCGATCATTAGAACTGGGACAGGATGCAGATACACTCCCCCCAAAACAGGATCTGTGAGCACCATTGACCCTGATTATCCATTAGTAGAACTGCACCGCCACTTAGATGGCAGTGTCCGCTTGGAAACAATTCTCGAGATTGGATTAAAAAACAAAATGGATCTTCCCGGGGAAACCCTTGAAGAATTACGCCCATTCGTGCAAGTTACAGAACCAAAACCCAGCGTTCTCAGTTTCTTCGAAAAGTTTAAGTGGCTCACATTAACAATGATCGACTATGATACCTGCAGCCGTATCGCCTATGAAAATGTGGAGGACGCAAAAAATGAAGGTATTGATCATATCGAGCTTCGTTTCTCCCCGTGGTTTATGGCAAAAGCCCATCAACTGGATCCAGCAGGTGTCACAGAAGCTGTCGTCGATGGAATTCAACGCGGCAGAGAAAACTATCGCATTAGTGTAAATCTGATCGGCATCATCAGCCGCACATACGGCCCCGAAATATGTTTCAAGGAATTAGACGCGCTCCTCACACAAAAAGATCACATCACAGCATTAGACCTTGCAGGAGACGAGATTAATTATCCCGGCGAACTTTTCGTTGAACATTTCAAGATCGCTCGAAACGTCGGTTGGCATTCATGCCCGCATGCAGGTGAATCAGCAGGCCCGGAATCAATTTGGCAAGCGATTAATATGCTCGGGGCAGAACGAATTGGCCATGCGGTATCCGCAGTTCAGGATCCCGCATTAATGGATTATCTTTCTTCTAGCAAAATTGGTATAGAATCTAACCTGACCAGCAATGTCCAAACGAACACTGTACCCGATTATGCCAGCCACCCGATCAAGGCATTCTTGCAGTCGGGAGTCAAAGCCAGCCTCAGCACCGATGATCCCGGGATCAGCGCTATTGATATCAACTATGAATACAACACAGCGGCAGTGAAAGCGGGTTTATCAGCGGAAGAGATTCATCAATCCCAGAAAAATGCTCTTGAATGTGCTTTCTTGACAAATTCCGAAAAAGAATCGCTCATCTCCGCCAAATCTAAAAAAGTTCTACCTAAATAACCTCTTTACATAATCCTTTCTATACGCTATTCTATTATTAGAATATAATAGCGGCATAATAAGAGGTGGTTATGAAAAAGATCAATCACGCCAAAGAGTTTAGTTATTTATATAAACAGCCAAAGAACAAGATCAGCCTCGTGGATGTCCCTCCCCTCAATTTCCTGATGATAGATGGAGTAGGTGATCCAAATGATAATCCTGGTTATTCAGAAGCGTTAAGCGCGTTATACTCCGCCGCATACAAATTGAAATTCGCCATTAAAAAAGGCCCGCTGGCAGTCGATTATAAAGTGATGCCGTTGGAAGGGCTCTGGTGGGCTGAAGATATGACTTTATTCAACCTTGAGAACAGATCTACCTGGCTGTGGCGCATGATGATCATGCAGCCGGAATACATTACAGAAAATTTATTTACAACGATAGTTGCATCCTTGAAACAAAAGAAAGAGCTTCTGAAACTGGATGACGTACGATTTGAGAGCTATCAAGAAGGATTATGCATGCAGATATTTCACCTGGGACCTTATGGTGAGGGGGAACGTGAAACGATCAATAAATTGCATACACATATTGAATCAGAAGGATATCAGCGGGTTGGCAAACACCATGAAATTTACTTCAATTCCCCTCTTCGTACAGCACCCGAAAATCTAAAAACGATCATTCGTCAACCTATTAAGCCAGTTTAAGATATGCCTCGAAAAATAAAAAAAGTCACTGATGCAGAACTGGCAGTCATGAGCCTTTTGGCAGAAAAGCCAATGCATGGGTACCAGATCGAGCAAATTATTGAAGAACGCGGCATGCGCGATTGGACAAATATTGGCTTTTCTTCAATCTACTACATCCTCGAAAAACTGAAAAAAATCGATTGGCTGGAAAGCGTCCTTGAATGTGGAGAAGGAAAAGGACCCGCGCGGCAGATCTATTCTCTGACAACCACAGGCAGGAGCGCCTGGAAAAAAGCTGTGATCAATGCTCTCTCCAACCCCCGCAGAAGCAACAGCAATTTTCAATTAGGTTTATCAAACCTTCTTCATATCAAAAAAAGCCAGATAATACCCGCCCTTGAGAAATACGTGAAAGAACTCGAACAGAAATACCAACAAGTATCGGAAAAACTCACAAATCACGGGGGTGACCTCCCCTGGAACGTTTCAGCCATGTTTGACCTCAGTCTTGCACAGATTAAAACTGAATTAAATTGGGTAAAAGCATTTATAGAGAAAATCAATCTATTAACGCCCTGAGTGGTTATTAAATCTCCAGGATAAATCTTTCTAATTGTTATAAAAGGTTCGTTAATTCCAAATACAAAAAAAATAATCATTGGAATTTCAAATTTCATTTTTCCGGTAAATGTATTGTTTTGTTGATAAGTAATTATCTAGGGATATGTCAAAAAGCAAATGATACTTAATCTTTCAAGGCAAACACAATCCCCTGCGGATCCTCATAAACAACCGAGTAATAATTTTGCCATTCTTCTGGATTAAAATATGCCGGGATCTCGACTCCCCCTTCTCCAAACCAATCCTTTTTAATTACAATTACATAATCAGCACTGTTTTCTCGTGAAACGGTATTTGTATAACCCGCGTCATACGCATAATACGGCAGTCCATTTTCAACCCACACAGTAGAATTACGTATATTCTTTTGTACGTAGTCATACGCACTATAGTAGCCATCTACTCCCACGGATTCTCTAAACTGATCCCTGAGAATGATCGCATTTTCAGGTTTTCTTTCCAAAACCCACGCCTGCGACCAGATCACCCCAAAAGCAACCAGAAGCAAGAATGGCACATAAACAGAACCCGCCAATTTTTTTATTTTGCCGTCAAAGCTAGTTCTTTCCACAAGGTCATTGACTAAGAGAAGCAGAACAATAAAGACATATGCCAGCATTGCCTGCCCAAATCGCCAATTGACCACTGCAGGAATATCTGTTCTGAGAAAAAATGCGGTCACAGGGGTGAAAACAAAGCCAATCACCAACAGCAGAAGTATTCCTGCTTGCCATTGATATTTTGGGAACTTCTTGATACTGATCAAAACCATCATCAGCGCCAACCCAACGATCAAGGATAAATTCTTTGGAATGTATTTATAAAAATAGGGGTTGGTTATATTGGAAGCAATACTCCATTTTGAAGCTTCAAGCACATAATCAGAAAATATTTTCCCGTTCAAAACCAGGTTCCTCAATATCCAAATCACACCGGGAATCATCAGCGATGATGAGATTAAATAGAGCATTATATTAGACTTTGTTTCTCTTACCCAACTTTTTAAAGCCTTCCAACCCATCCTCCCACCAAGCAGTATCCATAAGGGCGCCAGAACGTATGCCGCATTAGGTTTAACAGATATGGCAATCATCCCCGCAACACCGGTAGGAATCATAGCCCACCCATCAAATTTACCGTTTTTGGGATAAGGATAGAAAAACAATATAGACAATATTGAAGCAGCCAACAACAGGTCGTTTTTTCCCACTGTAACCATTTCCATCTGAAAGACTCGCCAGAGATTCAAGAATTTAAAAAAGAAATTACCGAGAATAACCAATGTAGTTAGTAAAAGTAAAAAAGACGATCGTATCTGGGTATACCGCTTTGCAAGCAGCCAGAAAGAAAAAATAAAAAAAAGATCAACCAGCGCATGCATCCATCCGAATAAATTTGCGTTTCCTGAAACCAACAGGGAAAATGACAGCAAAGATTCATAACCAAAGGGATATTCACCATAAGCAATTGTCATGTCATTCGCTGAACCGCTGCGGACCATTTCAACTGCTTTGGGAAAGTGATATTTACCGGCATCCCAGGGAAACCAATCCCCAGCGATTGATTCTGGCCAACGCACGATAGGAATTAAGATCAACAGGACAATTATCAATATCGTAATCGCATATACAATATACTCAGAAATTACCCATCCATTCGGATGGTTTCTCCACAATACTTGACGCCCATCCACCATATCTATTCGGCCAAGAACAATAAACAAGAGCAGTGTAGAAATAAGCACAAGTGGAAATACATAAACAGGTTTATATAAACCGGCTACACCTAAAACAGAGCCAGAAAAAATAACGCTATAAAAAAAGCAGGTAATCCCCAAATAGATGTTGAATAAAACATCCCCAATAATATCTTTTTTGACCATCCATCTCCCAAAATCTGACTCAAATGATTATACGTGTTTTTCATCCACCGATATATAAGTAAATATCAAATCAAATGACTGTGCATTGAAAACTCAGGATAAAATATATCAGTAATGGACAAATCAAACGCAACACTTTTATTACGCGGTAAAAACATCGCGTGCCGCTCAAACATTCCACTTCGGAAAGCTATGAAAGAGAAAAATATCTCGGTTTCCGACCATCTGGCTGTGCGCGCCGGTGAACTGATAACTGATGATGAAATGGTCAAAACAGGCGATCTCATTGAACTGATCTCTGTTATCTCAGGAGGATAATTATGCGGTGCAGGAAATGCGGCGAAAAAGCCGTAATCAATATGCGCCAACATCGGCTGTCATTATGCAAACAACATTATCTTGAATGGCTTCCTGCTCAGATCCAAAAATTCATAAAAAAATATGGGATGTTCTCTGAACATGACCGCGTTCTAGTGGCTGTTTCTGGGGGGAAAGATTCATTAGCGTTATGGGATATTCTATGGAAATTAGGGTTTAATACTGAAGGTCTTTATATAAATTTAGGAATCAACTCCGAGATCGCATATTCAAACCGCTCAATGAAATTCGCTCAAGAATTCGCAGATAACCGTGGGTTAACACTGCATATTGCTGATATAAAAATAGATCATGGGGAATCCATCCCCGAAATTTTTATCAGAACCCGACGCGGAAGGGATAAACCATGCGCATTGTGCGGACTGATAAAAAGACACATTATGAACCGATTCGCTTTAGACGGTCAATACAATGTCCTTGCTACTGCGCATAATCTGGATGATGAAGCCGCTATTCTGCTTGCAAACACTTTAGATTGGTCATTGGAATTTTTAGCTCGGGGTGAGCCGATTTTGTCATCAGCGCCGGGATTCATAAAGAAAGTAAAACCTTTTTTCCGCACTTATGAACGGGAAGCAGCTGCCTATGCCATTCTCAGGCGCATTGAATATATGCGCGATGAATGCCCTTTTTCAACTAACAGCAAACAACTATATTACAAAAAATATCTGAATGAATGGGAAGAGAATCGGCCCGGCACAAAATTGCGTTTCTACTTAAATTATCTCAAGGCGATTGCTCAAGGCGCTTTTCCAGGCAGACAGGAGTCAGCAGGGCAGCTTGCTCAACAGCGCTGTCCGCAATGCGGCCAGCCCACAAATACTGGCAATTTATGCGCATTCTGCAAACTTTTCGATCAAACATAACCTTCCCAAAAGTTTTTCCTTTAAATTAAAAAAATAGCGGGGTTTTCTCCCGCTATTCGGAAAACTTACCTACGCGCTTTCTAAGTATTTTTCAACTTCCCAATCAGTCACGTGAATGCGGTACTCTTCACATTCCTCTAATTTTGCACGCCGGAAAGCGGTATATATTTCTGACCCAAGCGCATTTTTAAGCAAATCATCATTATCTAATTCAACTAGCGCCTCTGAAAGAGAAGCTGGCAGTTCTTTGACACCCTTGGCTTTGCGCTCATCTTCGCTTAACTTGTAAATATTGATGTTGTTCAATGGTTTGGGTGGTTTTAGTTTATTATCCATGCCATCCTGACCTATCGCAAGCATCCCAGCAAAAGCGAGATAAGGATTGCAGGCAGGATCCGGGCAGCGCAGTTCCGCACGGGTTGCGTTTTTCTGACCGGCTGTATAGCGGGGGATTCGAATAAGCGCGGATCGATTTGTTTGCGCCCAACCCACGTATACCGGAGCTTCATATCCGGGAACCAAGCGTTTATAAGAGTTCACTGTAGGAGCGACCAAAGCGGTTAACGCACGCGCATGTTTCAATTGGCCAGCGATGAAGTAATAAGCAATATCTGAAAGATGAACTTCATCATCTTTATCGAAGAAAACATTGTCTCCCTTTTCATCAAACAACGACATATGGGTATGCATTCCAGAACCATTGATACCAAAGATTGGTTTGGGCATGAATGAAGCGATCAAACCATGTTGGGCAGCGATCGCTTTGACAGTATATTTCATCGTCATTACATTATCTGCTGTTCGCAGCGCATCCGCAAAACGAAAATCAATCTCATGCTGACCGCGGGCAACTTCATGGTGCCCCATTTCAATCTCCAACCCCATTGTGTTTAACGCATACATCAATTCTGTACGCACCTGTACGGCCTCGTCGTCTGATGAGAAATCAAAGTAACCACCCACATCATGCGGCACTGGACGCATTCCACCATTTTGCTTGAATAAGAAGAACTCCGGTTCTGTTCCGCAGTTAAACACCAAGCCGCTTTTCTTCAAGTCTGCCAGCATTTTCTTCAGTAAACCGCGCGGGTCACCAGCAAATGGCTTATCATCTGGAGTGTAGATATCACAGAAAAATCTCGCTCTCCGTAAATTTTCCGGTGTCCAGGGGAGGACCGCATAAGTATCTGTATCAATTTTCAGGTGCATATCACTTTCCTGAATGCGGGCAAATCCCTGGACAGATGAACCATCAAACCAAATGCCATCGTCCAATGCCCTTTCAAGCTGCTCAACAGGAGAATCAACACTTTTGATTTTGCCAGTTACATCAGAAAACTGAAAACTGACGAACTTGACATTGTCTTTCTTTACCCGTTCTAAAATCTCTTTCTTGTCCATACTACCTCCAGTTGCATTTAAAATATTAAGGGCATGCACGGGCATGCCCATATTAACACATAATTCTTTCTATGAGTGCCCTTCCTATTAAACAAGATTACTGAGTTGCAACCCAGGCCACTGCGAAGACCTTGGCGCAGACATTACTGCCTGTTTTTACGTCACCGCTTAATCGGAAGGGAAAATGAAACCCGTGGCAGGGCTTCGAAGGCATCCGCTGATCAGATCGATTTTCTCCCATCGCTGGGATTAGCGCTTTCCTCCCGGAAAGGAACCTCCTCCTCGTTGTCTCTCCTTAAAGAGACTCAGCCGCTATTTTCCTTTATTATTCAATTGTTAATTCAGATGCATTTTTACCACATGCATTTTTCTCCGTCAAGCTGCCCTCTGAATAATTCAGGAGAAATTTTTCTAAATGGAAAATGCCATCCTCCCAGGATTTGCACCTCTTTTAGTAGGCACTATAGATATTAAAGAATATGACCTCACTGGTTCACACCTTTAACCTTTAGACTATAATTTTTTAAGTATTTCTGAAACTTCACAGAAGCGGGCGAACAATATAAAGGAGCACTATTAATGACAAAGAAACTGCATTTAAAGTGTTTGATTCTTATGATAGCTATTTTTGCCTTCTTTACCCAATCGTCTTGTTCTGTGTTCAGTACCCAAACCAACTTAAAAGACCCTGAACATGTTGATTACAGCGCTGAACAGACAGCTGTTCCAGACGCACAAGCCCCTGTTGAAGAGCTAGAGGAAGCTGCAGCACCCACGGAGGGATCCTATTTCGAGCAGGATGGCATCAGGTTATACTATGACCCCCAACTAATTTTG
>CAZILY010000013.1:0-19691 GCA_964540175.1 uncultured Pelolinea sp.
CGTTGCGTTGACATCGCAAAGGTCGTAGGTTCGAGCCCTATACCGCCCACTCATAGTCACAAACAGTGACCAGGACGAGTATCCGGCAGATATGCTGACAGGGAAGAGGACAATTACATTGAGAGCTCCTTCCAGCAGAAACCGGTGAAAACCCCCTGCGAGTTTTGACCGGAACGAGGCAAATGCCTTAAGTAAGGAAAACGACTGATCCCGTTAGCGATCACACAGAGATAGCTGGATTGGTCAGCTAAAATGGGTGGAACCGCGTGAGATTATCTCCCGCCCCAGATTGGGGCGGGTTTTTTAATTAATTAATAGGTATAGATAGGAGATGAAAATGGCTGAAAAAATTATGGAAAAATACGAAGATTCACACCTTTACCGACTGCGCCATTCAACTGCGCATGTGATGGCGCAGGCAGTCCTGGACAAATTCCCGGACGCAAAAATCGCCATTGGCCCCGCGATTGAAAAAGGATTCTATTATGATTTTGATCTCCCGCGCACACTGACACCAGATGACCTAAAAGACATCACTTTCCGCATGCGCGAGATCATCAAAGGAGATTTTCCCTTTACACGCAAAGTCGTGGACGCGAAGGAAGCCAGAAAACTATTTAAAGATCAACCTTATAAACTTGAATTGATCAATGATCTTGAATCAGGCTCACAGGATGAACACGGGCGCGCGATCAGTGAAAAACAGGAACTGAGCATCTACAAACACGATAATTTTATAGATCTCTGCCGCGGCCCCCACGTAGAGAGAACGGGAGAAATACACCCAAAAGCGTTTAAATTATTAAATATAGCCGGCGCATATTGGCGCGGGAATGAAGAAAATCCGATGCTGCAGCGAATCTACGGCACCGTATGGGAAAAGCCAGAAGAATTGAAAGCATACACCCACTTACTCGCTGAAGCAAAAAAACGCGACCATCGAAAGCTCGGAAAAGAATTGGATTTGTTCAGCAGTGTTGATGAAGTGGGTACCGGCTTGATCCTGTGGCATCCAAAAGGCGCCAAGATTCGCAAGATCATGGAAAATTTCTGGAGTGAAGAACACGAAAAAGCGGATTACGATTTCGTGTACACACCCCATATCGGCAAAGCAAAACTATGGGAAAAAAGCGGCCATCTTGATTTTTACAAGGAGAATATGTACGCTCCGATAGATATTGACGGGCAGCAGTATTATCTGAAACCTATGAATTGCCCCTTCCATGTACATATTTACAAAAGTCAAATGCGCTCATACCGCGATTTGCCGATGCGATTCGCAGAAATGGGTACCGTCTACCGTTATGAACGCTCTGGCGTTCTGCATGGGCTGCTGAGAGTGCGCGGTTTCACTCAAGACGATGCACATCACTTCTGCACCCCAGAGCAGATGCCTGACGAGATAGATTTTGTACTCAACTTCTGCCTGCATATCCTGCGGTCATTTGGTTTCAAAGATTTCAAGGCATACTTAGGCACGCGGCCTGAAAAAGCAGTAGGAGAAGAATCCCGCTGGCGGTCCGCTGAAGCCGCACTAAAGGGCTCATTAGACCGCTCGGGGCTTGATTATGAGATCGATGAAGGTGGAGGCGCTTTTTATGGGCCAAAGATCGACCTGAAAGTAAAAGATGCTATCGGGCGGGAATGGCAGCTCTCCACAAACCAGGTTGATTTCAACCTGCCAGAACGCTTTGATATGAACTATATTGCCGAGGACGGCCAACAGCACCGCCCATATATGATACACAGAGCATTAATGGGAAGCGTAGAACGATTCTTCGGTATTTTGATTGAACATTATGGCGGTGCATTCCCGGTATGGTTAGCACCGATTCAAGTGATGGCTATCCCGATCGCAGACCGACATCTGGAATATGGACAAACGGTCGTAGATACACTAAAAGCAGCAGGCATCAGGTCAAAACTGGACAACCGCAGTGAACGGATGAATGCAAAAATCCGTGATGCACAAAAGCAGAAAATACCGTATATGCTGATCATTGGCGACAAAGAAATGGAATCCGGACAGGTAGCGCTTCGCCTACGTTCTGGCGAGAACCCGGGACCAATGTCCTTGGAAAATTTTTTGGCCAAAGCCAAGCAGGATATCGCAGATAAAGCGTAAATACGGGTCAATAAAAAGCAGGGGTAGATTATTAAAATTCAAACCTGCTTTTTATCTGAATTTTATGGTAATATGAGATTTAAACTTTTATTAAGGAGAAGAAAATCAGAAGATCATCAACCGTAAGATCAAACCAAAGCATCAGGGCAGCGAAAGTTCGCCTAATCGACCATACCGGCGAGAATCGGGGAGTTGTTTCAATCGCTGAAGCACGAAAGATCGCGTATGACGCCGGATTAGACCTGGTCGAAATTGCCCCCAACTCATCACCGCCAGTATGTAAAATTTTAGACTTGGGAAAATACATTTTTGAGAAGAACAAAAAGGATCGCCAAGCTCGAAAATCCCAAACCAAGATTGAAATGAAAGAAATACGGCTGCGGCCAAAAACCAACGAACATCATCGCGGGTTTAAGGTAAAGAACGCACGCGGATGGCTGGAAAAGGGGATCAAGGTTAAAGTCACCATTAGATTTCGTGGGCGTGAAGTAACCTACCCAGAGATCGCATTGGAAGACCTGAAAGAAATCGCTGAAGAATTGAAAGATGTTTCCGTAATAGAAACAGCCCCATCTATGGAAGGGCGGGCGATGAACCTGATTCTTGCCCCTTCAAAGGAAAATGAAAAGAAGGCGGCGTCAGATAAGAAACAAAAGAAGAATATAAAGCAGGCAGAAAAAACAGAAGAGAAACAAGTTACCGAAGCGAAATAAGTACCACTATTGATAATTTATTTCAAGCTGACATACCTGCTGAAAATTCTCAACAATCCTTGATAAATTTCTGGTATAATTTGCCACCGCCTACAAGGCGTTATTTTTATTATTTAACGATAGGAGATTAATCGTGCCGAAGAAACAAAAAAAAGGAAAAACCAAATTAAAGACACATAAAGCGACTTCCAAACGCTTTCGTGTCACTGGTTCCGGTAAACTAGTCCGCTCAAAAGGCGGAAAAGGGCACCTGCGCCGCAATCGATCCAAACGAGCAAAAGGTATGCTGGACAAAACGGTAGTAGTTGAAGGAAAAGGTTTCCAGAAGCGCGTCAAGAAATTGATGCCATATATTAGTAAAAGTAAATAATATTATTTAGTTGCGTCCGTTGGGTGCTCACAACTGGTTTAAAAACCGGCGCCCAGGGGTCTGCAGAGGAGAGAAACATGACACGTGTAAAAGGTGGTACCGTAACTCGTCGGCGTCACAAAAAAGTTTTAGCCCACAACAAAGGCAATTTAGGAACGCGCCACCGATTATTTAAACGCGCGAACGAAACCATGCTGAAAAGCCTATGGTACGCGTACAGAGACCGCCGTGCACGCAAACGCGACCTGCGCAGACTTTGGATCACACGCATCAATGCGGCAGCCCGCGCCAATGGCCTCAGCTACAGTAAATTTATCTACGCCATGAAAATTGCTAACATCCAACTGAACCGCAAGATGTTAGCCGATCTCGCCGTTCGCGACCCGAAAGCATTTTCAAGTGTGGTAGAAAAAGCAAAAGCGGCAATTTAAAGATTCCTTCAACTTTTTTATTACCTTACAGGGCAGTTACGATAACTGCCCTGTTTTTTTGTTAGAATATATATATGGAGAACAAGACTTCCGATCAGAAGAGGAGCATAACATTTCCATCTGAAATAACCCTTGAAATTCATGCTGGAGACATTACGCGCATGGATACTGATGTGATTGTGAACGCTGCTAATAAAAATCTGGCGCACGGAGGTGGCGTGGCGGCAGCAATCGTAAAGCACGGCGGACAGATCATTCAGGAAGAGAGCAGAAAATGGGTAGAGGTACATGGACCAATCAGCCACAGCCAACCCGCATTCACCTCGGCCGGAAAAATAAACTGCAAATTTATCATCCATGCCGTCGGACCAATATGGGGAGAAGGAAATGAGGACATAAAATTAATGCAGGCTATCCACGGCAGCCTTGTATTAGCGAATGATCTTCAAGCTAAATCGATCAGCTTCCCTGCTATTTCAACCGGTATTTTCGGGTTTCCAACTGACCGTGCGGCAGATATTTTCATGGAAGAAATATCTGCATATAGTAATAACAATCCAGGCCAATCCATTCAAAAAATCATCCTGGTCCTCTTCAATGCCAAGACACTAAGCACTTTCATTATCAGCTTTGATAATTATTTCAAAAGCCACAGGTAATCATGATCACATCAGTACAAAACACAAAAATTAAAATTACGCGGGAATTAATAAACGCAAAAAAACACCGCGAGCGGACGCGCACAATGGTTGTTGAAGGGGTGCGGCTTGCAGAAGAAGCTCTGGCAGCAAACGCATCCATTAATTTCTGTTTATATAGTGATCAGATTTCGGAACGCGGGAAAAAGGTCGTTTGCCAAATCCAAGCGTTATCCTGTGATACGGAAGAGGTTAGCGCAGGACTTATGGACAGAATTTCAGATACAAAAACGTCTCAAGGTATTTTGATAGCAGCTCCCTACCCAGAGGTTCCTTTGCTGAAAAAGGTTGACTTAGTGATTGTACTGGACAAAATTCGCGACCCCGGAAATTTGGGGACAATCCTACGATCTGCTGCAGCAATGGGTGTCAAGGCTATCCTGCTCACACCTGGCACAACCGATCCTTTTTCTCCAAAGGTTATGCGTGCAGCAATGGGTGCGCAATTTTACCTCCCAATCCGAATTATGGACGCTCAGGACATTCATAAATTTTGTAAAAGTTCAAATGAGGTTGAATTGTCAATTCTGCTGACTGACCCAAAAAGCTCCTTAATCTGCTGGGAAACTGATCTCTCTAAACCAGTTTGTATTGTAATAGGCGGCGAAACAGAAGGGATCAGCGATAATATACACGAGATTGCGGATGAAAGCATTTCTATCCCAATGGGATCACAAATGGAATCATTTAATGCGGCTATTGCAGCCAGCATTTTGCTATATGAAATAAATCGCCAAAGGATAAACAAATGAAAATACGCTCGATCACCTGTTTTTATCACCCAGGCAGTCATCCATCCAAAGCCATCGCGGGCTTAGCACAACAAATCGAGGAGTTGAAAAACCAATTCACTTCTATTGGTTGGGATGTACAAACCACTCGTTTAGCTACGGTTCCCTTTGGAACATATACAACACCAGAAACTGTAGTTGAAATAATTCAAGCGATAGAAACAACAGCATGCGATCATGGGTTTAATTACATCTCAGTAGGACCTGCTCGTATCAACCACCCAGATGAATTTAAGCTCATCCCAAAAATACTATCTGCTACACGCAATACTTTTTCAACGGGAATACTTACACATCAGCACAGGGGAATTTCAACCGCGGCAGTTAAGGCATGCGCATCTATCATCACACAGGCATCCTCTATCACCCCGGATGGATTTACCAACCTGAGATTTTGTGCCATGAGCAATGTAAAACCATTTACCCCCTTCTTTCCAGCAGCCTACAGCTACGGAACCCAGCCCGCGTTTGCTTTAGCGATTGAAGCGGCCGACGCGGCAATTGATGCTTTCGATTCCGCGAAAACAATTGCCGAGGGAAAAAGAAATATGCTTGCTAAAATGCACCAGGCAGCAGAAGAACTAACCTCAGTCATCCGTCAAATGAATTTACAATGGGAATTACCCTTTAAAGGGTTCGATTTTTCCCTCGCGCCTTTCCCTGAAGATTGGTGCTCGCTGGCACTGGCAATGGAAACCCTGGGTGTTGATCGGATCGGTATGATGGGCTCCTTATCCGCTGCAGCAATCCTGGCTGAAACCCTTGACAGAGGAAAATGGTTGAAAGTCGGTTTTAATGGATTAATGCTTCCGGTTTTAGAGGACAGCGTATTGGCTGCCCGCAGCGTGGAAGGCAGCTTCTCAATAAAAGACCTGCTGATGTATTCTGCTGTATGCGGAACTGGCTTAGATACCGTACCACTGCCTGGAGATATTACGGTTGATGAAATAGAACCGCTTCTAATGGATATCGCTGCGTTATCTCTTCGGTTGAACAAACCTCTCACCGCACGATTGATGCCTGTACCCAATTTAAAAAGCGGCGAAATGACACAGTTTGATTTTGATTTCTTTAAGAATGGAAAAATACTCGATTTTCCCGCATCACAGTTAAGAAAGACCTTATCAACTTCGGAATGGATAGAAATACGCAGTCGGCAGTAATTTCAAGGGATCAATATTTCTATCACACTTTGTTCAATTTGCGTATTCAGCCAATCTTCAAGCGCTTGGCGCTGCATGAAATGCTGCGCATCTTTTGATAAAAGGCGCAGAGGATCTACTTCAATCACTTCCACGATATGGAAACCATAAATGGTTGGTATTATCCCGCTGTATTGACCCGCCTGTAGTGAGAAAGCAATGTCTTCAACCTCCGGTAGGAGCAAGTAACCGCGAGGGAACCATCCCAGTTCGCCTCCAGTAAGCGGATCATACGAAAACGCGAGTGATTTAAATGATGTGCCCACCTCTAACTGACGTTGGATACCGATGGCTTCGTTCTCACTATTCACAAGAATCTGGCGGGTATGAATCTGTTCCATCTTCTGCGGTACTTGTGCAATAAGGTAATTGCGCATCCAAATCACAGCCATATCCCGTGATACTGCCGCGCGGAAACTTTCCGAATCATAGAAATTTTCATTAAGCCATGTTTGCAAAGCATCCAACCCCCCAGCAGCTTCCGCATACTGATCAATTTTCACCTGCAGATCCACCTCATCTACAAAATAATTCTGAGCGGCGGCGGCCCGGGAAAATAAGGTCTGGGCAATAAGATCATCCATAACCTCCTGTTTAGCCAGCTCAGAATCGTACTGCTCTCCTAATTGTTCTAACCCCGACTGATAGCGTTTTAGCTCCGCCTCATATTCCGCCAACGAAATCCCTTCGCCATTTACCCTGGCGGCAAGGGGAGCTTCGGTAGGGGTTGGGCTGGCTGTATCAACCGGAGCACTCTCCTGACCAGACGAACAAGAGGAAAACAGGAAGAGCACAAATAACAAAGCGATGGCAAAATAATTCTTTTTCTTAATCATCACGGGAAAAATTATAACGTATCCATCTCAGATAAACAAAAACAGGCCGTTCAAGAACGGCCTGTCTAATCATGCTTGGTTTAGTAACCTGGCATTTGGGGAGCTCCTCCCATTGCCGGGGGAGTTTCTTCCGGTACGTCAGTGATCAACGCTTCGGTTGTCAAGATCATCGCCGCGATGGATGTTGCATTTTCCAAAGCGCCGCGGGTCACTTTGGCGGGATCAATCACGCCGCTCTTGACCATATCTTCATATTTTTCCTTAAGGACGTCGAAACCAAAATTTTTGCTCTTCTCTTTGATCTGAGCCTGTCGAACATTCTCAACGATCACGGGACCATCGAATCCAGCATTCTCAGCAATACGACGCATGGGGGCTTCCAGTGCTTTACGAACAATGTTCACACCTGTATTCGCATCATCACTATCAAGTTTCATGCCAGCAATCTTTTCCATCGCATTCAGAAGAGCCACGCCGCCACCCGGGACAATACCTTCTTCAACAGCTGCACGAGTCGCGGAAAGGGCATCTTCTACACGATGTTTCTTTTCTTTCAGCTCTGTTTCAGTAGCTGCGCCAACACGAATGATGGCTACACCGCCAGAGAGCTTGGCCAACCGTTCCTGCAATTTCTCACGGTCGTAATCACTGGTAGTCTTGTCAATTTCAACACGGATCTGATCGATACGGCCTTTGATAGTCTTCGCCTCACCCTTACCACCAATAACGGTTGTGTTATCCTTGTCAGCCACAATTTTTTCCGCGTGACCCAGATCAGTGACTTCGGCAGTTTCTAGCTTGCGTCCAGTTTCTTCGGAGATAACAGTCGCACCCGTCAAGACAGCGATGTCCTGCAGCATTGCTTTGCGGCGGTCGCCAAAACCAGGGGCTTTGACAGCCAACACATTCAACGTGCCGCGTAATTTATTGAGCACGAGTGTTGCTAATGCTTCACCGTCAATATCTTCAGAAATAATCACTAAATCGCGTTTGCCGATTTGCATCATTTTTTCCAACAAAGGAATCAAATCCTGCTGTGCTGCTGAGATTTTCTTGTCATAAACTAAAATGTAAGGATTTTCGATCACTGATTCCATTTGTTCAGAATCGGTAATGAAATATGGTGAAATATATCCACGATCGAACTGCATACCTTCCACATATTCCTGCTCGAATTCAAGGCCTTTGGATTCTTCAACGGTAATAACGCCGTCTTTACCAACCTTGTCCATCACTTCTGCAATCAGATCACCAATAAGGGTATCCTGAGCTGAAATGGTTGCAACGCTGGCTATTTCCTCTTTGGTGGAAATTTCAACTGATTGACTCTTGATTGAGTCCGCGACCTTTTTCGAAGCGGCTTCAATTCCACGCTTAAGCATCATAGGATTTGCGCCAGCCGCCAATGTCTTAAGGCCTTCTGTCACCATCGCATGTGCTAAAACAGTGGATGTAGTGGTGCCGTCACCAGCGATGTCATTGGTTTTTGTGGCTGCTTCTTTCAGCAGTTGCGCACCCATATTCTCAAAGGGATCTTCCAATTCAATCTCTTTTGCAACTGTGACACCATCGTGAGTGATAGTGGGGGAACCAAATTTGCGGTCCAGGGCTACATTGCGTCCCTTGGGGCCTAATGTCGTAGCAACAGCTTCTGCCAGAACATCAATACCATCTCTCAGTTTTCTGCGTGCTTCCTCTCCAAATACTAATTGTTTAGCTGCCATATGAAACTCCTTCTACTTTATTTCCGATTTATTTAATGGATTATGCTTCAACGATTGCTAAGACATCTGACTCTTTGAGGATCAAGAGTTTTTTAGATTCAACCTTGATCTCAGTGCCTGAGTACTTAGCAAATAAAACAACATCGCCAACCTTAACGTCTAAGGGTATGCGATCTCCTGATTCATCACGGTCACCAGGACCTGCTGATAACACTTTTGCCCGCTGTGGTTTTTCTTTTGCCGTTTCTGGCAGTACGAGACCGGATGCTGTCACATCTTCTTGTTCGATAGGTTCAACAACCAATCGGCTGCCTAAGGGTTTTAGTTTTAATGCCATGTAATCCTCCGTTAGATTAGTTTTCAGTATGTTAGCACTCAACGTATGTGAGTGCTAATAACTTTATATTAATCCGGTTTTAGGGATAAGTCAAGGAATCTATCAGTAATCTTATAAATCTTTAATAATTAATAATAGCCGTAACTGTGGCAGATCGTCTCGCTTTCCACCACATTCTGCATGATAATCGGGTCTCCGCTGTAATCCGCCTTCACCATTTTCAAGATGTCCATACCCTCCTCACAAAATCCATTGGAGGTCCGGTGCATACCTGATAAAACAGCACCATAAGTGAGGTAATAATCTACCGTCCCTGCGGTGAGAGGAAGGCCCTCAACAGCAACCATAGTGTCCGTTTCCGGATCGCATTGGCGCACCTCACAACCTTCTTCTGCAGTACACCCCCGCACAGCACATTTAAACGCAAGAATTGCACCCTCATAATTCCTGGAGCGGTGGTAGACAATCCCCAGCCTTCCAAAGGCATCCGCATTATCCGGATCATAATTCAATCCTTTTCTAGCATTAAGTCCTGCAGAAAAAAACTCTCCCATTTGTGTATATGTAGTCGCAATTGAAAAATAAGGGATTGAATCGCGCACACCAAGCTGTTCATTGATAGCAGCAGCTTTGTCGAAATAATCCAGTGCGGAATCAAACTGTTTTAATTTCCGATAATTCGCTCCTATGCGCAGATAGATAAAGGTCAGATTCGGGTTAATATGAATAGCTTCTTTATACTCACTGATCGCCAAACTATAGTTTCCCAAAGATTCCTGCACGTATCCATTGATGCGGCGCACATCCATCAATTCCGGTGCTCGCGCAGCCGCCTCGTTGATATTTTGCTCTGCCTGAATCCATTTTTGCTGGTCTACAAGGATCTCAGCATAATAAGCCAACGCAAGCATATTTTGGTTATCCATTTGGATCGCATAGATCGCCTCCTGCTCAGCCTGGTTTAAAAGAGTTTCATTTTCTGCCTGGGTCACGCTATTTCCCGCCAACCAATCGAGAACGAATGCTTTTATCGCATGAACCATGCTGTCTTCGGGAGTGATCTCAATAGCATTATTGATCATTGTGAGCGCTTCCTCAAGGCGTTCGATCCGCTCCTGGTCAATAGTAAGCAATGTGGAAGAGTACACCAATATCCGTGCCAGTTCCGCTTGAAGTTCAGCATTACCAGGATCCAGGGCAACTGCCTGATGATATGCCTCAATTGATTTATCCAGGTCACCCGCCCCAAAATAAGCTTTCCCTTCCCCCGCAAAAGAATCTAGTGTGCGGGTAGGGGTTGGTGTCGGCATAAACATGGGAGTGATCTCTCCTTGATTAAGGCTGCGCAAAACGATCACCATGACCAGAATGATGCCCAGCATTGCCGCCACACCATAGGGGTTGGTCTTTTTCACATTCTTTCGAAACAACGGTTTTCTTTCAGGTATATACATATTATAAAACTAAGGCAATATGGTCGCTGTTGGTTCCACAGTTGGCGCTAACGTAGGCGTTGGCGACGGCTGCGGTGTCCAGGTAGGGATCATTGTTGGTGTTGGCAACTTGTGGAGCTGAAGATCATTCATCTTTTGATAGCATCGGTCCAAGATATAATTGGCGTTATATGTCGCGATCGCATCCTCATTAATACTCTGGAGGATTGACTGGGCAATATCGACCGCTTCACCACAATAACCCAATTCCGTAAGGGCAAGGCCATAGTTGTAATAATACTCAACGATGCGCCCATAAGATAGGGGCAGGCCTTTTACAAGTACTCCTTCTGGAGTAATTCCACCGCGGACAGCTAATTCAAGCATTAAAATAGCGCGGCTGAATTCGTAATTCTGCTTATACATCACACCAAGGTTCCCGTAGAGATAAGGTTCTTCCGGATCATCTGCAACTGCCTGCTCCGCATATTGAATAGCTTTTCCAAATTCACCGATACTGGAATATGTTCGGGAAATGAGTGTTTCAGGTAGTGAATCGCTTGGGTTGAGTGCGTTAGCGCGTGTGAATTCTTCCACCGCAAGGTCGTACTTTTCCAAGAAACGATAGTTTCTACCAAGTGTGATATGCAGCTCAGCAATGTTTGAGTTTATCGCAACTGCGTTCTCCAGTTCACCGATCGCTTCATCATAATTACCCGTAATCTCTAAAACGGTCCCACGTGCCCAATGCGATTCCAAGCTGGTGGGTGCAATGGATTCAGCAGTGCGGGATGCCTCTATGGATTTATCTAAATCACCAAGCACTTCATCTCCTATCATAATCTTATTGGAGAGAATGATAGATAAGTAAGCGTATGCCGTTGAATTGCCAGGATCCAATTCAATCGCACGATTCAGGGACGCCTCTGAATCCAGATAATCACCCTGCATACCCTGCGCAAAACCCTTAAGAGATTCCCCCATACTGTTGCTTTGGTCAAGCAGAACGGCATTACTGGCATTCTCAATCGCCTGATCATATTTACCGCCATAGATATTTAAGCGTGCGGAAGCAACATAATTTGTTGGATTCTGAGGATCCGCCAGAATAGCTTTGTTATATGCCTGCAGCGCTAGCAAATATTTTCCTTGTGCAGCTAACTCTACCGCTTCCGCCACGTATGTTTCTGGTGATGTAGTCGGCATCGGTGAGGGCAAAAAAAGGGTAGGTGTAAGTGGCTCAATGATGACATTCACATACACCAAGAACGCGATAACAACTACCAATAAAAAATATTTAAACGGACTTGGGCGCCGCTTTGGCTGGCGCATATTCCACCGTCTACTTTTAATTTGCATGCGTTTATCTTATCATCTGCGAGGAATATGCGTCAAGAAGTTATTATTTCATCAACTTTTTCTCTCATAAATCATATGCCATTGTTATGAGTATTTTTATTCAAATTAAGATAGAATGAGTCATGCTTTTTCATGTGCTGACATTATTTCCCCATGTGATATTGCCTTATATCCAAACGAGTATCATGGAACGGGCAATCACTAACAAGATCATCAATATTAATCTGCATAACCTCCGCGATTGGGCAGTTGACAAACACCATACCACTGACGATACACCTTTTGGCGGCGGAGGCGGAATGGTGATGAAACCTGAGCCATTCTTCACAGCCGTAGAAGACATCCAGCAGGAATCTGGAAAATGTCCGGTTGTGTTAATGACACCGCAAGGTAGGCAGCTCAACCACGCAGCTGCCGTTGAATTATCTGGCACAGAGACAATGATTATTTTATGTGGACGATATGAAGGTGTAGACGAGCGTGTAAGGAAAAACCTGGTGACCGATGAAATCTCAATCGGAGATTATGTGCTGAGCGGCGGAGAGCTTCCAGCGTTGGTTCTAATGGAAGCAATCACCAGACTACTGCCGGGAGCTTTAGGCGCTCCTAATGGTGCGGCAGATGATTCCTTCGCCAGCGGACTACTGGAACATCCACACTACACGCGTCCCGCCGTTTACAGGGATTGGGAAGTACCAGGTGTCTTGACTTCAGGCAACCACCAAGCAGTTAATCGATGGAGGCGGAAACAAGCATGGATACGCACGCTGCAAAAAAGGCCGGATCTGGCAGAACTGATCAACCCTGATGCCGTTGATATCGAAATAATAAAGGAAATCATGCATGAGCAAGAAATCAACCTTCCTGCAACTATAACTACCATTATTAGAGGTAAAAAATGAAATTTAACATCGGTAAGACATTTTTATTGGGGCTGGGGTTCTTTGGCGTCAGCGTTATCTGGAGTGTTTATAACGCATTTGTGCCTATTTTTCTGGCAGACCGGTTCCTCATGGCAGCTGGTTTCATCGGATTTTTTATGACCCTGGATAATATAGCCTCAATGTTCATCCAGCCAGCCGTTGGCGCGTGGTCAGACCGTCTGCGAACGCGGATCGGCCGCCGGATGCCATTCATCCTGGTTGGTGCTCCAATTGGAGCGGCAGCCTTCATCCTGCTCCCTATCTCTCAATCCTTATTCGTCTTTTTCCTGGCGGCGACTCTGCTTCTTCTAAGCATGGCTATTTGGCGCACACCTATTGTGGCGCTGATGCCGGATATCACTCCCTCTAAATACCGT
Source organism: uncultured Pelolinea sp. (assembly GCA_964540175.1). Taxonomy (GTDB): domain Bacteria; phylum Chloroflexota; class Anaerolineae; order Anaerolineales; family Anaerolineaceae; genus Pelolinea. The sequence continues at coordinate 13,320 of CAZILY010000013.1, forward strand.
TCCCAGGCAAACGGTATCATCAACTTCATGGGAGGAATCGGTGCCATCATCGCATTTCTTGGAGGGGCCGCATTATATGAGAAGAACCCCAATTATCCTTTCTGGCTGGGTGCAGGCCTAGTAGCACTTTCCGCAATCCTGGTGCTCATTTTTATTAAAGAACCAAAGGAGTACACTGAATCATCAGAAGAAACCCCTGGTTTTAAAGACAGCATCCAGATGATCCTTCAAGATGAGGATAAGAGCGCTGTGAGGATTTTACTGGCAATATTTTTCTGGTTCATCGCCTACAACGGGATCGAAGCATTCTTTACGTTGTACGGGAAGAACCACCTCGGAATCCCAGTATCAGATGCAGCCCGCCTGTTAGGACAGTTATCCCTGCTATTCGTTCTTTTCTCCATACCCTCCGGGTACATTGGCGCAGCAGTTGGCAGGCGTAAAACGATTATGGCAGGCATTCTGTTGATGGCTGTGTGTACTGCACTAATGTTCTTCCTGCCAATCGATACCTTGAACATTTTAATCGCAGAATTACCAGTGCTCGGAAAAATTCCTGTGATTGGTATTATATTGATGGCAGCCGGTATCGGCTGGGCTTCAATCAATGTTAATTCACTGCCAATGGTTGTGGATATGACAGAACTTGAGCGCGTGGGAACTTACACGGGCCTGTATTACTTATTCTCCACATTTGCGGCTATCCTTGGCCCGATCGTATACGGCTTGATCATCCAATTCAGCGGCGGCGCATACAGTTTGCTAATGCTAATCAGCCCAATCTTCCTGGTATTGGCTTTGATCAGTATCTCTGGTGTCACAAAAGGAGAAGCAGAAATAAATTAACCATTGAAAGCAACCATTGGACTTTATATTTTCCACCGCATTTTGCTCAGGGAACGAGAAATTTATTTCAGACGATTAGAATTAATAAAAAAAGTTTCATAGACAAATTTCACATTATCTTAATTAGGAGATTTTAAATGGGTAAAGTTGAATTTCCTGAAGTAAAGTATCATATTCAAATGAAAAATGGGGATGTGGGACGGTATGTTTTTCTCCCCGGAGATCCCGGCAGAACCGACCATATCGCTAAACTTTTTGATAATTCAAAATTAATAGCGAGCAATCGTGAATACCGCACATTCACAGGAACCTTATTGGGCGAAAAAGTATCCGTCACATCCACCGGGATTGGCGGACCATCCACAGCAATCGCTGTGGAAGAATTGATCGCCATCGGCGCAGATACATTTATCCGGGTTGGCACTTCCGGTGGTATGCAGCCCGAACAAGTTCCCGGAGAATTAGCGATCTGTTTAGCTGCCATTCGTGATGAGGGAACTTCAATGGCGTATTTGCCGCCCGAATTTCCGGCAGTAGCTGATATCACAGTCACACAAGCACTTAAGCAAGCTGCTATCAACCTGAACGTTCCATACCGGGTTGGCATCACCCAGTCTAAAGATTCCTTCTATGGGCAGCATGAACCAGAAAGAATGCCTGTTGCCGACCATCTGTTACAGCGGTGGAAAGCATGGAAGATGGGCGGCGCTATCTGCTCCGAAATGGAAGCAGCGACATTGTTTATTCTCGGCAATATCTACCGCAAGCGCACCGGCGGCATTATGCTGGTAGCAGCCAATCAGGAGAGCAATGATCCCAATGTAGGTGTTGTTGAAGAACTGGATGACCTTATGGCAGTGTCAATCGAAGCTCTCAAGATCTTGATTAAACTGGATAAAAAAACCGAATAAAGGACCTCTCAATGGCTGTTAGAAAAACAAAACAAGGCGCCCAGCATCACATACATCTACATAAAGGGGATGTTGGCCGATATGTCCTGTTGCCCGGTGACCCCGGCAGATGCAAAATGATGGCGGAATACTTTGATGAACCAAAATTCATTGTGCAGAATCGCGAATATGTTACTTATACCGGAAAACTGCTCGGACAAAAAGTTGCAGTGACATCCACCGGGATCGGCTGTCCTTCCACAGCAATCGCGGTGGAGGAATTGATCGCCATCGGCGCTGACACATTTATCAGAGTCGGCACATCCGGAGGAATTCAACCGGGTACAAAAGTGGGAGAAGTAGCTATTGTAACTGGGGCGATACGAGACGAGGGAACTTCGCTGCATTATATGCCAATTGAATTCCCCGCTGTGGCAGACATTGATGTCATTCAAGCACTGAAAGAAGGTGCCATCCGCGCCAAGGTGCCCTACAGATTAGGCATCACTCAATCAAAGGATTCCTTCTATGGCGAAGTTGAACCGGAAAGAATGCCAATGGCGGACCATTTAAAAAACCGCTGGAAAGCATGGGCTGATGGTGGTGCTGTGTGTTCGGAGATGGAATCATCCGTACTATTCATTATCTCCAGTATCCATCGAAAGCGGGCTGGCGGTGTGATGCTGATGGCAGGAAGCGCAGATACTCAACCACAAACAGAAGAGGAATTTGCAGAATTTCACAAGCTGTTTGATGTTCACCGTGCAATCTCAACCGCAATAGAAGGATTGAAAATATTAATTGAGAATGATTTAAAATAGAGAACAGCAAGATATGAAGGTCAAAGATGACGCTTTTGAAGCGTCATCTTTTTTTTGAAAGGGTAACAAACCACTATGGCCATACGAGATTTAGAGACAATTACCAGAGATTTTCCTGAATACGCCAGGCAAGTTGAGAAGCATTTCAAAAGGAATTTTATCCTCATTGCTCTTGATTCGGCCTTTTTTACCTTTTCAACCGCCCTGCTTTCACAAGACACAGTTCTGCCAGCGTACCTGAGTAACCTGACTTCAAATTCCATGCTCATCGGCTTGATCCCCGCAATTTTTTATCTTGGGTATTTTCTACTCCAAATAATCAGCGCTTATATCAACCAGAATACCCTTAAAAGAAAAAAGTTCATTTTAATTATTGCCGTTTCAGAGCGAGTTGGGATTTTCTTGATCGCGGTCTCATCGCAAATGATTTCAAGATTCCCTAACGGTACTGTGATCCTATTCTTCTTCCTCGCATATTCATTATATTCATCAACGATGGGATTGATCATGCCTGCTTACTCAGATTTCGTAAGCAAAGCGATCTATAAGAAACGAGGGTTATTCTATGGGATAAATCAAGCATTAGGGGGTGTGATCGGGTTTGTTGCTTCATTAGTTGCAACAAGATTACTAGCATCCCGTGGTTTTCCAGAGAATTTTCGTGCAATATTCTGGGTAAGTTTCGCTTTTTCCTTTATATCCCCTATCATCATCAGCAATTTCAAGGAAACAGAGTTTCCTATCCACCCCAAGAAAAAGAATATAAGCGCATTCATCAAGAACATCCCGGTAATCATCCGTAAGAACCCAAATTTCAGAAAATATGTGCTGACACGCCAATTAATCGGATTGGCGACCATGGGGCATGCATTCTTCATCATCTATGCTATTCAAGTATTTCATCTTTCAGACAGTATGCTGGCTATTCTGCTCTCACAAAGCCTGAGCGGTATACTATGGGGTTTTATTGGTGATAAATTTGGTTATAAAAAAATCTTAATAATCGGGAGTATTTTTCTTTTTTAGAGGGGTTGTTCGCATTGACCGTCAACCATCCTCTTGGATTTCTTGCCATTTCCGGGTTTATCGGCAGCATTTATTCTGCTATTTACATCAGCCATCCCAATTTGATATTTGAGATCGCACCACCTGAAGAGACCAGCCTTTTTATCGGCTTATCTAACTCCTTGATCGCACCGATAACAGCGCTAGCACCCATCCTGGGAGGGAAAATCATAGACAGTTTGGGCTATCCTTATTTATTCCTCATGATATGCGGGGCGGCGTTCACCGCTTTCATCCTCGCCATGTTTGTCTTTGATGAACCCAGGCAAAATAAAAAAGCCACGTCTGGAATATGACCTAGCCACCTGTTCGATCAGCTGAATACATTGCCAGGATATTCTCAATTGGCGTATCCATCTCTGCCAACGGGAAACTGGCATATTCATCGTATGTTGAAAACTCATTAGCAACTTTTTTTCTGTGTGTACCGAACACATCGAAATAAGCACCATCCGAAAGAACTTCACGGACAGGTCCAATATAATCCGGGTTAACGATTCGGCAGTCATTTCCTCAACTGCCCAGTAATCAAAGGGTGTGCGGTCCGGCGGTTTCTTTTGCTATAGCCTTCTTTACTCTTTCATAAGGCGGAAGAGCAGTATTTTTCGGGTATCTGTATAGAGATTTAAGCTTTTCTAAATATGATTGATATTTCTTACTAAAAAATACTCCTTATAGAAATAGATCAGTATAAACACAAAAACACATCAACGAAATGATTGATTCTTTAGAAATCATCCTTTCAATGGATAATGCCCAAATTCCTCAACCGCATCGACCATGGCCAGGATATTTTCCGGAGGCACTTCGTGCATGATGGTATGAACAGAGGCAACCATATAACCACCATCATTACCGAGGATGTTGATAACGCGTCTCATTTCCTGGCGCACCTCTTTCGGGGTGCCGTGCGGCAGAACATGCTGGGTATCAACAGCTCCACAAAAAATCAGATCTTTTCCATAACGCTCTTTCAATTCCTCCAAATTTGCCATTTTTCCAGCGGAGGTCTGGATGGGGTTAAGAATGTCCACGCCAATTTCAATGAAATCATCGATCAAATCAAACACATCTCCATCAGTGTGAAAAAATATCTTCGCTTTGGTAAATTTCTTGATATGCCGGATCAGCTCTGCATGAATTGGCTTTAGCAGCTTCCGATACATCTTTGGAGAAATCATCAAACGGTTCTGTGCTCCGAGATCATCACCTATCTTGATGATATCAATATTGTCACCGATCTCAGTCAAGAAATTTTCCATCAATTGTTTGCATAAGGAGAGATTTTTCCGTAATAAGGCTTCTGCAAAATCAGGATACATGGCCATATTCAAAAGAAACTTATCCATACCCTGCATAGCAAACGCCCGCTCAAATGGGAACATCAACCAGGGTGTTGCCATGATAGCATATTCATTTTCCTCGGCCAGTTTTTTTGCTTCATCTGCCACATGGATGAACCGAGAAGGGTCATCCATATCAGGCCAGCCCTGATAATTCTCCAATTGTTCCACAGTTGTCGCGTCTGCAAGGGGATGGTACCCGGGAAACCAAACACCAGGCTCGATTTCGATCTGGCCGGTGCCCCAATCATCAATACAGGGGGAATGGGGTTCGCGTTTTCTGTTGCGCTTATATACTTTTTTCGGGAACCTATCCAATACTCCACGCACATCACTATGCAGCCGCCGCATGGTCTCTTCGTCAATTTTTGCTGACCCCAATTCTGGCCAATCATACAGATAATCATCCGGCGCTGAAATGCCCAATACCTCTTTAAGCCCTTTATACGGCGTCATCTTAACACCGGTGGCATTACTAACCCCTAAAATGATCGGCACTCGATCTGGAACTTCATGATTCAAGACAGCTAACACTCTCTCGCGGGAAGTCATTGACATACTCTGTTCTCCTTCATTCAAACTAATATTATAAGGTCGCATTGGTCATTATTTATGTAAATTTTTCTAAAGAGATTTAAATAATTAGAGGACAATATGACCATAATCAATATTAACCATATCACGAAAAGTTTTAGGAGCATTCATACAGTCCAAGATAGGTTAAGTAATGGAATCATTCGCACCCATACCCTTATAAATTTTCTTAGTGCAATTAAATATATAGAGGGCAGTACTTTTTATTTGATCTGATCGCCGCCGCCTATGTAGGTTATCAGAAACATTATTATAGTACTGCCCAATCTACCGTTTTCTCGACAAAAAAAGCGAATATGGTCATTTACCAAATCCGCCTTCAACTTTTGATATATTCTGTTTATTTGTGGTCTTCTTGTTTTAATTAAACAATCAGACTTTCGGCGGCTTGGCAGTCATTGTTGACTTTCATCAACTTTAGACCCACAGCTTTGCGCCCCACCCTTTCGGTTGGTTTGCCTTTATCGAGTCTTACATGTATTATTATACAATATTTTTACGATTTGTCAAGTATACATTTGTAAATTGCGAATCACCAGTAATAATATCACCATGGAAACAGAATTATTGGTATCGCTTAAATGGTAAACTCATTCATCATAAGGAATTGGTTGAATCAAGGGAACATTTTCATTGGTGCATAAGGGTGACATATTCACTGGCGAATGACAATATATGTTGTTTTTCGATCGTTCAATACCAATCCGATGTTAGAGTATAATTTTTCTAACGCCCTCGTAGCTCAATGGATAGAGTACCTGACTTCGAATCAGTAGGTTGCGCGTTCGAGTCGCGCCGGGGGCGCCAATTACA
>CAZILY010000014.1:0-19617 GCA_964540175.1 uncultured Pelolinea sp.
TTTCTATTGGCAACATGTCTGATGTTAATTTCGCTGATACTATTGAATGGTTAGATCAGGATGAAAAAACCTCATGCATTTCCCTCTATGTTGAAGGCCTGAACGATGGGCGGCGCGTCATTAATGTAGGAAGAAAAGCATCCAAACCAATTATCGCTCTTAAAGCAGGAATCTCAGCTCATGGTGCTGAAGCCGCAGCTTCACATACCGGATCATTAGCTGGCACATCCAAAATTTACAAATCTGCATTTGCCCAAGCTGGCATCATTCAAGCTGAGGATCTTGATAATTTATTTGACCGGACACTTGTGCTTTCATTGCAGCCACCCATGAAAGGGGATAATGTTTTAATTATTACAAATGGCGGTGGCGTTGGTGTTCTTGCCGCTGATTCAGCAGAAAAATTCGGTGTTCCACTTAAATTCGCCCCCCCTGAATTGCAAGAAGAATTAAAGAAATACATACCGTCTTTTGGTTCTGCAAAAAACCCAGTTGATTTGACAGGTATGGCAGGGGATGCTTGGTACCATGACACTGTTAAAATAGCTTTTGAACATGATTGGGTAGATGGACTTGTTATCCTTTATTGCGAAACAGCCATGACCGATCCTTTAGGAATCGCCAAGTCCATTAAAAAAGCAATAGATGATACGGGCATCAAAAACAAGCCAATTATCGCATCATTCGTTGGCGGCGAACGATCCAATAAAGCAATGCGTTGGTTAGTAGAAAACGGGATTCCTGCGTATGGTGGACCTGATGTGGCATTAAATGCAATTGGTGCGCTGAAAGATTACGCAAAAATACGAGAGGATTCTCATGAAACCCCAACAACTTATGATGATGTAAACCGTGAAAAAGCATTAGAAGTCATCAATTTAGCGCGAAATGATGGGCGTGAAGCATTAACTGAAATCGAAGCAAAACAAGTGTTTGATGCATACGGCTTACCGGTTACTCACGCAAAAGTTGCCACATCCGAAGATGAAGCGGTTTCTTTTGCTAAGGAAATTGGATTCCCAATTGTCATGAAGATTGTCTCACCTGACATTCTTCACAAATCTGATGCAGGCGGGGTAAGGGTTGACGTAAATTCTATTGAAGAAGTTAGGAAATTCTATAATGAAATCATAGACAATGCCAAAGCATACAATGCAGACGCTGACATTCACGGGGTCGTCATTCAAGAAATGGCTCCCTGGGGAACAGAAGTAATTTTAGGGTCCATAAAGGACCCGACTTTTGGACCGACAATGATGTTTGGGTTAGGTGGTATTTTTGTCGAGGTATTAAAGGATGTTACTTTTAGAGTTGCCCCATTCTCCAGAAAGCAGGCATCTGAAATGCTTGGCGAAATAAACGCAGCCCCAATTCTTTCTGGAATTAGAGGAGAAAAACCTAAAGACCGTGAAGTTCTCGCGGATACTATTTGCCGATTCGCCTTTATGATCTATGATCTTCGAGATGAAATAAGTGAATCAGACGCAAACCCGGTACTGGTTTATGATGAGGGGGAAGGTCTAAAAGTAGCGGATGCCAGAATCCTCCTCACAGAAAAATAAAATTGTGATAATTAAAAAGGCTGTGATTTTAACACAGCCTTTTTAAGATTAATAAATTATTCAGGTAATCAAAATTTATTCAAAAAAACAGATCAATATGACTTTCGTTTTTTTCTTTCAGACAAAATAAATGGTTAGTCGACAGACACCGCTTATTTAAAAATACTTCATTAAGTATATTTTTTATAAGACCATTCTCTCTAATCATTCATCTACTTCTACTTTACTAATATGAAATCCGATTCTCTGTTGACGGATATTTTTCAATGGCATATAATTTGAACGCTTTGGGGAAGTGCTGGAATTGGCAGACAGGCGTGACTTAGGATCACGTGTCGCAAGGCGTGAGGGTTCAAATCCCTCCTTCCCCATAAAATTTGTTAATAATGATTTATAAAGAGGTATAACATTGAAATTCGAAATAAAAGAACTAAAAACTCACGAGGTTGAATTAATTACCGAAATTGATCAGAAACAATTTGACCAATATAAAATATTAGCGGCAAGAATTATTTCAAAAGAATCAAAGATCCCCGGTTTTAGGCCAGGGAAAGCTCCCTATGATGTCATCAAACGAACTTATGGGGAAGAACTAATCGAGGAGCATGCTGTTGAAGAATTAGTTAATATAATTTACCCGGAATTGATTAAGGAAGCAAAAATTAAACCATATGGGCCTGGAAAACTGGATGAGATTATTAGTAAAAACCCGCCAAAATATAAATTTATCGTTCCTCTAGAGCCTGAAGTGGATTTAAAAGATTACAAGAACGTTAAGCAAGTATATAAATTACCAAAGGTTCAGAAAAAAGATATTGATCTGGTGATTTCGGATCTTCAAACCAACTACGCAACAGCAGAAGACGTTACGAGAGAGTCAAAGGATGGCGATTTGGTTGCAGTTAAGATAAATGCAGTATTAACCAAACCAGACGAAGATGAAAAAGCTGATATTTTACATGATACGCCACACCAAGTAATCTTAGGTGAGCACATAGAAGATGAACAATTTCCTTATAAAGGATTCATGAACCAACTAAGTGGTCTGAAAAAAGGGGAATTAAAAGAATTTGACCATAAATATCCCAAAGATTCACCCTATGAAAATTTACAGGGAAAAGATGTGAGTTTTTCTGTCGAAGTTCAAAGCATTAAAGAACTTATCAAGTCTGAGCTAAATGATGATTTTGCAAAAATGGTTGGGGTCGATTCCTTTGATAATCTTCAACAATCTATTAAAGATCAGTTGGAAACGAGCAAGAGAAATGAATATGAAAATAAATATTTCGATAAACTACTTGCTAAATTAATCAAAAAGGCAATCATCAAATACCCTCCCGAAATGATTGAAGCTGAAGTAGCTGATGTTCTTAACAATTTCGAGAAAAATATCGCTCAACAAAATTTAGATTTTGACACCTATCTAAAAATTAACAATCGAGAAAAAGAGGAGTTTATTTCTAAGGATATAAAACCTGCAGCTATAAAACGCTTAGAACAATCATTAGTATTAGATGAATTAAGCAAACTAGAAAAAATAGAAATTGACCAGCAAGAGCTCCATTCAGAATTTTCTAAATCATTTGTTCAAATGCAATCTGCTCCAAATTATAAAAAACTTCGGAAAAAAATGACTACAAAGAAAATGTCAGATGCTTTAGTTATGCAGGCTGCCAGCCGAATAATGCACCAGAATACACTCGATCGTTTAAAACAGATAGCAAATGGTGAGATAAAAGAATCTGATGAAAATAACACCCAGGAAAATATCGAGACGCTCAAAAAGAAACAATCTAACAAATCTGAAAATGAATAGAAGAGATTTCAAATAAATATTTAATACATAGAGTATTCGAAATATCTTAAGATTCTTGCTAATTAACATCATAGGTGAAAAAATGGATAAGTATCTAAATGCAGTAGTTCCAATGGTTATTGAATCAACAGGAAAAGGTGAACGAGCCTACGACATTTATTCACTTCTATTAAAAGAAAGGATTATTTTTGTTGGTTCTCCAATCGATGACCAGGTAGCCAATCTTGTGGTCGCCCAGTTACTTTATCTCAGCCGAGAAGATGCTGATCGTGATATTTCCATGTATATCAATTCCCCCGGAGGACAGATTTATGCCGGTTTAGCAATTTACGATACAATGAAAATGATCCCTAACAAGATTAGCACCGTCGCAGTTGGGGTAACCGCGTCATTTGGCACTGTATTATTAGCGGCGGGCAGTAAAGGTGACCGCTACGCTTTGCCGCATTCAACTATACATATGCATCAACCCTTAGGTGGAACACAGGGACAAGCATCTGACATAGAGATTCAGGCTAAAGAAATTCTACGTTTAAAATCCAGCCTCAATAAAATCCTTTCTGAAAGTACTGGGAAAGAATTAGAAATAATCGAAAGAGATACAGAAAGAGATTTCTATTTAAACGCTGAGCAAGCAGTTAAATACGGTTTAGTAGATAAAATTCTGAATCCACCTGAAAAATAAGTGTTCGTCTCGCACAAAACTACGGTCGGATTTTTATTAATGCATTATCCAGGTATTAGGAGAGGTTTATGATATTAGTCAATAACGTAGCAATTTCAGCGGCCATATTGGATATGGATGGTGTACTTTGGCGTTCCAATGAACCATTATGTGATTTAAAAGAGTTATTTTCCACTTTTAAGAAGTTGGATGTTAAAGTTCTTATGGCAACAAATAACGGATTAAATACCATCGATCGATATATCTCAAAATTCAATAGCTTTGGTGTACGTATTGAACCGTGGCAAATATTAACATCCGCTATGGCAACCGGTTTTTTAGTAAATCAGCATTTCCCTACTGGCGGGCCAATATATATTTCGGGAGAAAAAGCCCTTTTTAATACATTAGAAGAATTCAACTTCTTTCATTCTGAAAAAAACCCTCAAGCAGTGGTTGCTGGTTTAACAAAAACCTTTAATTATGACACGGTGAAAAAGACATCCCTTATGATCCAAAAAGGGATTCCTTTTTATTTTACAAATCCTGACCCAACCTACCCTTCTCCGGAGGGAAATATTCCAGGAGCAGGAACCCTTTTAGCTGCTTTAGAAACCGCCTCAGGCGTTAAAGCACGGCTCGCAGGAAAACCCTTTCCCTTTCTATTCAATGTTGGTATGGAAAGACTAAATTCTAAACCAAATGAAACATTAGTAATCGGTGATCGCCTTTCCACTGATATCAAAGGAGGGCAAGATTCTGGATGCAAAACCGCTCTTGTTCTTTCTGGAGTTTCGACTATCGAAGATTATGAAAAATGGTCTCCTAAACCAAATTTATTATTAAATAATATAATGGATCTCTTCTCTTTATAAGATCATGGAAAATATCCTTGATCTTGAATATTCAACTCTCGAAAAAAAGATTCTGCAATTAAACGAACCGAGGTTTAGAGCTAACCAGATCTGGGAAGGTTTATATCAACTTTGCTATTCTAATTGGGATAATTTTTCAAACTTACCAAATTCATTGAGAACTTCACTCTCTCATCAATATAGGATCATCTCTCTTGATCCAATAGATGAGAATAAAACGATAAATGAAAGAACGACCAAGGTGTTATTTCAGTTAGCTGACGGCAATCTAATTGAATCCGTTCACTTGATCAACAGGAACCGAAACACAATTTGTATTTCCACTCAAGCTGGGTGTCCTGTTGGTTGTGCATTCTGTGCGACAGGGCAAAATGGGTTCTTCCGTAATTTAACCACTTCTGAAATAATTGGACAAGTGCTGTTTTTCTCTCGCCGCCTTCATAAAATTGGTCAAAAAATCACGAATATTGTTCTAATGGGAATGGGTGAACCATTTTTAAATTACAATGCAACGCTTCAATCCGTAAAACGTTTCAATGACCCGAAAGGAATCAATATTGGCGCACGGAGAATTACAATTTCCACAATAGGAATAGCCGAAAAGATCAAAAATTTCGCAGATGAGCAGCGCCAATTTAAACTAGCCATATCTTTACATGCTCCTAACGATAAAATTCGAGAAAAATTGATTCCTATAGCTAAAAAATACCCAATTCAAGAGATATTAAAATCAGCAGAATATTACATCTCAAAAACAAACCGAAGAATAACTTACGAGTATGTTCTTATTGATAAAATAAATTCAACTCGCGAACACGCTCAAGACCTTGCAGAACTATTGAAAAATCAAAATTGCCATGTCAACTTGATTGCGTTAAATCAAAGTTCTCATTTTGAAGAGAAGCCACCCAGCGTAAAAACCATAAACGATTTCAGCAACATATTGTTGAGGAATGGCATCTCTACTACAATTAGAAACAGTCAAGGTTCAAACATAAAAGCAGGTTGCGGCCAGCTTGCAGGCATTAAATGACTATCAGATTATGCACAAACTATTAATCTATCCGCAATTATTGTAATTTTGGAGGACGTATGCTTGACATTATCGAAAATATCGATAAATTGAACAATCAAATTTCTATCCTTTTGGAGCATCTTTGACTTAGAAAATAAGAATGCTCAATTAAAAAGATTAATTAATAAATCAGAAACTGATGAATTTTGGGCAGATAATAGATCCGCCCAATTAGTTATGCGTAAAATCGCAGGCTTGCAAAACGAGATTGAAATTTGGGCCACTATTTCCAGGAAAACAAGAGATCTACTCGACCTTGCAAAAACGGGCGATAAAAGCTTTCGCGACGAACTTATTCAAGAAATTGATAAATTAAAACATCAACTTGACAATCTCGAACTTACAACATTATTATCCGGCCCATACGATTCGGGTAATGCACTTTTATCAATCAACGCCGGCGCAGGGGGGACAGATGCCCAAGATTGGGCAGCAATGCTTACGAGGATGTATCTACGATGGGCAGAACAAAATAACTATTCGAGTGAAATAATTACCAAATCAGATGGCGAAGAAGCTGGAATAAAAAGCATCACGATTCATATTGATGGCAGCTATGCATATGGCTACCTCAGAGCAGAAAAAGGTGTTCATCGATTGGTCCGTCTTTCTCCATTTGACGCAGCCCACCGAAGGCATACGTCCTTTGTTCAGGTTGAGGTCCTCCCCGAAGTAACCTCCGAAGATCCTTCAATAACAATTAACCCAGACGACCTTATGATTGATATTTATAAATCTTCTGGTGCGGGTGGGCAGAACGTTCAAAAGAATGCAACAGCAGTGCGGATCACTCATCGTCCAACAGGGATAGTTGTTTCATGCCAAAATGAGCGCTCGCAATTACAAAATAAAGAAAACGCATTAAAGGTACTACGCGGTCGTCTCTATGAGATAAAACTTGCTGAACAGGAAAAACAAAGAAGCAAACTGCGCGGTGAATACCAAAAAACAGAATGGGGTAACCAGATCAGGTCTTATATCCTGCATCCATATCAAAAGGTGAAGGACCACCGAACCGAATATGAAACGGGCAATATTGACGCAGTTTTGGATGGAGATATAAACGCTTTTATTGAAACGTACCTTCAGAAAAAGGATAAAGGGAAGTAGGATTAATCCAAAATCCGCGCCAATTCAAAAAGATCAAGATCTATTTCTTTAGTTTTGCCTACAACATCTTTCAAAGATGTTATCTTTATTTTTCCTCCTACCCAACCAACCAAAACGCCATTTTCTCCGCGTTCAAGGCAATCTATTGCGCCTGCTCCTAATCTACTTGCTAAAATTCGATCCGCTGAACTTGGTGTGCCTCCCCTTTGAACATGACCTAATATAGTTACCCTTAAAACAAACCCGATCCTTTCTTGATGTTTTTTAAAATATTCTGCGAGTTTATTTGCGTTATATTTAGACCCTTCCGCGACAACAACAATCGCGTGTGATTTTCCCCGCTTATATGCTTTTCTTAATATATTTGCAATATCCCCGGGTTTTGTCTCTATTTCCGGAATAACTACTGCTTCGGCACCACCCGCAATCGCCGCCATGAGAGCTAAATACCCGCAATTCCGCCCCATCACTTCCACAAGAAATCCCCGCTGGTGTGATGTGCCAGTTACTTTGAGCCGATCAATCGCTTCTAACGCTATATTAAGAGCAGTATCTACACCAATTGTCACGTCTGAACCAACTAGATCATTATCGATTGTTGAAGCAACGCCAACAACAGGAAATCCCAGTTTGTGAAGTAAGTAACTTCCTGTTTGCGATCCATTCCCTCCAATAACCACAAGCCCGTCAATCCCATTCTCATTAAGTGCCCGCAGTCCTTTTAAACGTCCTTCTTCTGTCTTAAATTCCTCGCATCTCGCACTTCCTAAAAAAGTGCCCCCTTTTTGAATGATTCCTCCTACGTCCCTTGGTCCTAATAATATAAATTCTCCATTTATTAACCCATAATATCCCTTACGAATTCCAAACACTTGCCACCCTTTTTTATAACCTGTCCTAACAACAGATCGGATTGCGGCATTCATCCCTGGGGCATCTCCGCCACTTGTTAATACAGCGATTCGCTTCATATTCTCTCCAATAAACAAATTCGCAACGATTCTAACATTAAATATAGCAGGATTCTTACCGATCAATAATATATTTTTGGTCAACAAATGTTAAAATTTATACTATAACTCACAAAGGATAAATATGTCTAATAAAATTATTTATAAATCTGCTCCATTTCTGAAAAACTTTATAAAAATCGCTTTTCAAAAAACTGGTGTATCAGAAGAAGATGCTGTGATTTGCGCCGATATATTAATTACTTCGGATCTAAGAGGAATTCAATCACACGGGATTGGAAGACTTAGGATGTATATAGACCGAATTAAAAAAGGTTTAATTGAGATAAATGTAACTCCTGAGATCACCAAAGAATCACCTACAACCGCAGTTATTGACGGCAATCATGGGATTGGGATGATCGTTGGTTATCATGCCATGAATCTTGCCATAAAGAAAGCAAAAGAGTACGGTCTTGGTGCAGTTGCTGTACGGAATTCTACACATTTTGGTATAGATGGGTACTATCCACTTATGGCAACCAAGAATAATATGATAGGGATGAGTTTTACAAACGCAAGACCCGCAGTAGCACCAACGTTCAGCAACCAGCCTACACTGGGAACAAATCCGATCGCATTTGGAGCTCCTACTGACGAAATTTTTCCATTCCTGTTTGATGCAGCTACATCAATAACTCAACGAGGGAAAATAGAGGTACTAAATAGGCAGGAAAAAACTGCTTACGAAGGCTGGGTAATTGGTGTAGATGGCAAACCCCTCTCAAATCCAAAAAACATTTTAGATATGCTTATGGAAAAGAAAGCTGCTCTTCTCCCATTAGGAGGAATATCAGAGGAATCTGGAAGCCATAAAGGGTATGGATTATCCACAATCGTAGAAATATTGTCCTCTTCCTTGCAAAGCGGTGCTTTCCTTTTTGCATTATCCGGTTTTGATTCACAAGGCAAAGAAACTCGCTTCAGGGTTGGGCACTTTTTCTTCGCTTTAAATATCGAAAACTTTTTACCAATAGAACAATTCAAGAAAAACATTGGAGATCTTCTCCGTGAACTACGTTCGGTAAATAAATTTCCAGGTAAAGATCGGATTTTCACGGCTGGTGAAAAAGAATATGAAATAGAGAAAACGGTAAAAGAAAAAGGCGTATCCATAAACTCGAACCTACTTTCAGATCTAAAATACATAGACAACCTTCTCGAAATCGGTAAATTTTCCAACAAAGATTTCAAAAATGAAAATTAAAGGTATATTTATTTAATTAGATGGATTAATTCTAAATACTGAAATTTCAGAATTTATATCCCGAGAATCAATTTGCTATAAAAATGGAACACATTTTTTCAACGAAAGATATAAAATAAATATTGGATCCCAACTCTCTATGGTTAGAATAATATAAAGGTATTATTCAAAAAACAAGATGAATTTTGAAGATTTAGCAAAAACATTTCCTGATAGCTACAACGCAATTGATATCGAACAGATTAGATCTGCTTTCATTTTTGCTAAAGACGCTCATAAAGGCCAGAAACGTGCTTCTGGAGAACCTTATTTCTCACATTGCGTTGCCGTTGCTTTTATTCTTGTTGAGCTTAAGGTTCCTGCCATCGTCGTTTCAGCTGCCTTGCTGCACGACACAGTTGAAGATACACCTATCACACTGGATGATATTAGCAAAAAATTTGGTGATGATATAGCCTCTCTAGTTGATGGCGTGACAAAATTATCAAATATTCCTCATGTTTCACGGGCTGACAAACTTCAAGAAAGCAGCGAAATTGACTCAGGAGAAATTTTGCAAAGGTCAGTCCCAGTCACCCACTCTAAAAGCAGGCATCAAGATCTAAGAACAGAAACATTAAGAAAAACACTTATGGCAATTGGTGACGATGTGCGAGTTGTCTTAATAAAGCTCGTGGATCGTTTACATAATATGCGTACGTTAAGTTATATGCCTAAAGATAAACAAAAGAGGATTGCACAAGAAACCTTAGATATTTTTGCTCCCCTTGCTAGCCGTTTAGGTATTTGGCAAATTAAATGGGAATTAGAAGATCTTGGATTTCGTTATACAAAGCCTAAAGAGTATGAAGAAATTGCCCAAAAACTTTCTGACCGCAGGTCAAACAGAGAATCGGATGTAAACAAAATCATTGAAGAAATAAAAATATTTTTAGAAGAAGGCGGGATCAAGGCACAAATAAGCGGAAGGCCAAAGCATATCTATTCAATCTATACCAAAATGATTCGAAAAGAAAAACCTTTCGAGATGGTACGCGATCTGCGAGGAATACGGCTGCTTGTTTCAGATATTCCATCATGTTATGCTGCCCTTGGTATCATTCACACCAACTGGAGACCAATTCCCAACGAATTTGATGATTATATTGCTGCCCCAAAGGACAACTTTTACAAATCCTTGCATACTGCGGTTATATATTCAGATGGGAAACCGCTTGAAGTACAGATCAGAACACCAAAAATGCATCAAGATGCAGAATATGGTATCGCAGCCCATTGGCTTTATAAGGAAATGGGGAGCAAAGACGACAATTATCAACAAAGAATTAATTGGCTTCGAAGACTTATGGAATGGCGGCAGGATGTTCAGGATGCCCAAGAATTTGTTGATGTTATAAAAAGTGACGTATTTGAAGATCGGGTATATGCTTTCACCCCAAGAGGAGACATTATCGACCTGTCTCTTGGATCCACTCCTATCGATTTTGCTTATTTAGTGCATACGGAGGTGGGTAATCGCTGCCGTGGTGCTAAGGTAAACGGGAAACTTGTTTCACTGGATTACAAATTGAAAACAGGCGACCAGGTTGAGATATTAACAGCAAAACGAGGCGGACCTTCGCGTGATTGGCTAAACCCTCATCTTGGCTTAGTGAATTCTCAACGCGCTCGGTCAAAGATTCGCCAATGGTTTAAAAAGCAGGCACGTGAACATAACTTGTCGCAAGGGAAAACCTTATTAGAAAAGGAATTTCACAAGCTTGGCATTACAGATGTTGATAACATGGAACTTGCTGCATCTTTTGAGTTCAAATCTTCTGAGGATATGTTCGTTGCCATCGGATGTGGTGACCTTTCCATGCGGCGCATTATCAATCATCTCCAAGAGTTTGAAGAACGTGAAGATGATCCATTTTTCCCCATTCAAACAACATCGTTAGATCGAAATGACAGCGAATCAGTAAAAGTCTTGGGTTTGAAGGGGATACTAACTAATTATGCAAAATGCTGTAATCCCGTACCTGGTGATGGTATTGTTGGGTATATCACGAGAGGACGAGGTGCAACCATTCATCGCAAAGATTGCCCCAATATTCTGAGGATGAAAGACAAAGATCGTATCGTAAAAGTAAGCTGGGGGGAACCGAAGAGAACCTTCCCAGTAATTGTTCAAATAAAAGCTTATGATCGGCAGGGTTTATTAACCGATATTTCTACTGTCCTTAGCAATGAAGGAGTTAATTTGCGGGATATTGAAATTAATTCTTCTAGCAACTTGGCCACAATTAAAATAATGTTAGACGTAAGTGATATAAATCAACTTAGCAAGGTTCTTGCATTAATTGAATCACTTCCCAATATCATGGAAGCTTTTCGGATGAAGCCAGGATAAAAAACGAGTTGTGAAATCACCACTCGTTTTCTTTGTGATTTCTTTTCTATTCGATCTTTAGTTCAACAACATTTTTTACTTGAAGTTTTCCAGAAAAACCAGGCATCACCGCAAGCCACCCATTATCTTCACTGAAAGCTAATATACACTCCGAGCAACTTTTTAGCTCTTCGGATGTCACTTCTGCAGCATAACCATCCAATGCGACGATTACAACTTTAGCAAAATCCCCAGATCCAGCCTCGGTCAAAATATTAATAATAGGCACGCCAGTAAAGACTGTTGTTTCATCATCTTTATTAATATATTCCGATTCAGCCATTTCCATTTTTTCTAAATCATTCTGCGTGAAGGATGCCTCAGCCAATCCTGACACAAAAAGAATGGGGTCACCTTTGCTTCCGCAGGAAACCACTACAATCAATATCAACAGTACAAACACATAAACTTTCAACCTCTTCATCGAGTTATCCTCTCTTTTCTATATTTATTTATTAACTTGTATTTCCATCACCTGAAACACCCATCGATTCGCAGGAATTTGCGGACATACTAACCGGATGGGACCATGCTCTGGATCTGCTTTGTAAATCCACTCACCATTTTCCTTAAGTGCTACAATGCTTCCCATTAATTCTTCTTTACTAATTTCAATCGCATATCCATCAGCAGCGACAGCAGTAACTGTCACATAATCAGGATCCACAGCAGCTTTTGATAATAGATGATCCACTGCAACACCACTCCACGAACCATATTCATCTTCGCCAACTGATTTGTCCATAAAAACATTCTCTAGATCTGTTTGATCAAGCTCAAGCAATTCCTGATACGTTATTGAATAAGAGTCACCAACTGCTCCGCTGATTGATAACTCCCACTCAACGTTTGGGGCCGCATTACAAGCGGCAATGCTTGCAGTCAAAAACAAAATAAATATTGTTATTACTAATCTTCTTTTCATGTTTTCTCCTCTTACTTTATTAAAATGTGTATAAAAACAACCATGTCTTGTGCAATAAGATTGCCGTGATTGCCTTTATCTTGCTTACCGTCGATTGGATGCATGCCATGGTCAGCAAATGTGATAACCATTGTGTTTTCTGGTAAACGCTCAATAATTTGTTCTAAATAACCATTAATTTCTATTATCTTTTCAATAACTACTTGACTATCTGGTCCATATGTATGGCCCACGTCATCAATACCATGGAAATGAATGTAAAAGAAATTGGGCATTTTGTTTTCAATCACAGAGACGACATTTCTGAAAACATTGTCATCAGTGCTTCCATCTGAATTACGATCACCTGACAAAACAGTCTCACAATCACCCAAATTGAAAGATAAACTTTCCCCTTCCACAGCTTTTGCTGTCAACCCGTGATCAGCAACTACATCACAAATAGTCTCTAAATTTGTTTGGCGAATCCCAGATTTATAAACACCATTTTCTAAAGGTCCTCTTCCGGTAATGATTGCAGCAGAAGCAATCGTTGTCCTGGGTGGATAAACCGTCAGTGCAAGTGTGGAAAATTCATTTTTTTGTAATGCCGTTATTAAGCCTTCTTCGACTGCGCTCTGAAATTGATACCCGCTCAATCCATCTAAAAAGAAAAGAACAACATGGTCGCTTTTATGGTTGACCAATGGGATATTAAATAATTCTTCATCGATTTCTATCCCCAACGCTGCTGCAACAGTTGGATAAATGTCTAACAATGAATACTCCAGGCCATTCGATTGATCTACATTTACAATAATCTTTTCTGGTTGTAATACTTCTTCCCCAATGATAATTGCACCTTTTTTTGTTATACATGCTGTTTCCGCAATGTCTTCCCATAGAAATGTATGTTGAATTTCTTCTGGATCGTTTATCACAATATTATCGATGACAAAAATACCGTTTTGATATAAAGCAATCTCTAACGGCTGCCCTTCGCATTCGCTTGCTTCATTCTTCAAGAATAGGTATTCATCAATAATTCTTTTATTCAATGTGAATTCTTCTTGGTCTACCTGGACACTAACTGACCATTGAGCGCTGCACGATATGCACAAAATCGGTACGCAAACAAATATGACAACTACAATTATTTTTTTTATCAAACCGTAACCTCGCAATATTTACCTCCCCATCAATATTCCATTCTTTAATACTTCTTTCTGTAACAACAATCACTGATATATGATTCTTCTAAATTTATGCCTAATTATTTTTTTCATGGATTAGAACACCTTCTCAATAACAATTGCTCCAAACAAGATAACTCCCATGAATATTGATATGTAATCTGTACGCGAGAATACAACTTCTCGTGAAAAAGACCTTCTTGCTGATAAACCAAAACTCCTGCCTTCCATTGAGATCACCATCGCATCAACCTGTTTAACAATCGATATCATTAATGATCTTAGAAATTGAATGATGGCTCCTATGAACTTCTTAATAGGAAAAATTTGGTATTTTACTCCTTTCGATAATTGCGCATAATAAATTTGATCAATTTCATTCCCAAAGATAGGGATTAACCGCATAGATGTGATAACCGTAAAACCAAAACGGTAGGGTAATCCTATTTTCATCAATGAATACAGCAATGCATTTGTATCCGTTGTAAAAATGAATATAAAACCGATCAGGACGATGACAGCAAAACGCGCGCCAATAAAAACTGCTTTTTCAATCCCGAATCTGGTGATTGTGATCAGATTAAGATCAACGATGACGTCTCCCTGTTTATTAAAGATGATATGAATCACGGCTAAAAACAACACCGTTAAAAACAATGTCTTGATTGCTCTTGTTCGTAAAAAGGGGAAACGGCTAATAATTCCTATCAATAAAACTATCAACAACAAAATAGTCTCTTCTAAATAACTATGGCAGAGAAAAGCAGCCAGAGAAATCATTATGGCCCAAATTCCTTTCACAATTGGGTTTAAGTGATGAATAAGGGTATTCTGATATAGATACTGAATTCTTTCATTCTTAATTCGCATGTATCTCTTCTAGATATTCTGATTTTTCAAAATAAATTAGACTCTCTTCCACTTTAGTAACATTCTCGTCCAATAAGATTCGTCCCTTTTCAAAGAATATGGCTCTGTTAGCGTATTTATGGACAATCCCTGGTCGATGATTGACGATTAAAACAACAGCATTATTTTTTTTCCTGTATTCATCTATTGTTGACATTATTCCTATAACGTCAGAATTTGATTGACCAATAAATATTTCGTCTAGCAGTAATATTTCTGGACTATACGCAAGCACGGCAGCAATACTTAATCTTTTTTTCTGCCCATAACTCAATTTAATTGGGTGTGTTTTCAACTCACAAGAAAGATCAGCAAATGCACTCTCATTACAAAATTTTTCGGGGTCTAAGGTCTCTGAAGGAAAAAAATTCCTGAGCGGAAAGATTATTTCATCTTCAACTGTATCGCAAAAAAATTGATGGTCCGGGTTTTGAAAAACCATACCAAATTTCTCTGGATGTTTCTGGCGTTTAATATCCGTGATCTGATTATTAAAAATGACTCTTTTCCGTCCAGCAGATTCAAGAATACCCATTAATCCTAAAATGAAACTGCTTTTCCCCGCGCCATTATCTCCAAGAATAGATACTAACTCACCCTGCCGAATTTCCAATGAGCTTATCTTCAGTATGTCTTTTCCACTTCTGTGGATAGAAAATTCTTCTAATTGAATTACCTCGCGACCAAACTCGTACCTATTTTCTTTTCTCGCTCTTTCACGTGGTTTACCTGATTTGTTTGAAAATATTAAGTTATTTTTCAAGGGAATTATTTTTCCCCTGCTAAGGTTTAAAATCCTTGGAGAGTAATTCATTAATTCTTTTAGTTTATGTTCAATGATAATTAAAGTGATCTCTTTCTTATCTATAAGCCGTTTAAACAATCCGTACACATTCTTTGTGGATTTAATATCTAAATTAGAAGTAGGTTCATCTAAAATGATAATTTTTGGCCGGAGCGCGATCGCAGTCGCAATTGCGATTTTTTGCTTTTCCCCTCCCGATAATGTGTTGATATTTCGATTAATTAGATTCTCCGCACATACTGCACGCAAAGCTTCCTTTATCCGAATATCTATTTGCTGCGGATCTATTTCTTTATTTTCTAGCCCAAAAGCTATTTCATCTCTAACTGTTAAAGTCACAAATTGATTCTGCGGGTTCTGCTGCACAAGATAGATCACTTCTGCAATTTCTGTAAGTAGTTTTCTCTCTATGTTTTCATCATTAATGCTTACAGTTCCAGAATATTCTCCCGCGAAAAGATGAGATATGAATCCAGTTAAAGCAAGAGCAAAGGTGGTCTTTCCACAACCAGACTCACCTGTAAGCACAATAAATTCACCCAAATTAATATCTAAATTGATATTATCCAAAGTTTTATGTTCTCTTCCATCATATTTGAAAGATAAATTACGCACCGAGATCATTTCGCGACCTCCAAAGCGAGTATATTTTTCAGGAGAATATCCCCGTTCATCTTTGCGAGAATATACTCAACGCCAGAATCACCTTGGGAAACAAAAATACGGCATTCTTTCAGGCTTCCATTGAGTTCTTCAAATGAAATGATCCGATTCTCATCACTTGACACCAACACAATTTCACCAGCTTCATCTTTAGGATCAGAATAATCCACAATCTCGCGAAGTTCCACACCCTGCAGTTTTATCTTATTATCTCCAAAATCGATATTCGCGCTGTCCATTAATTTTTGCCATTCTTCTGGCAGAAAAATAAATGACTTGTTTACTTCTCCTTTTACCGGAATTCCCTCGTTTCTCGTAAGGATTAGCTCCGAAACACCCCTTACCCATGCTTTAGATGATTCAGCGCCTACCAAATCGTATGAAACGTTTTTTCCTTCATTTTGAACAGCTAAAATGACGTGGTTATTCTCTAAAGCTTCTAGAAAAGAAACAAAATAACTATATCCATCACTCGCTTCTATTAATATCAACCCATTTTCTATTTTCGGTCTTGCATCCAATATTATGTCAATTAATGCATAGCCTGTGTAATCTCTTTCCACTCCATTGAATTCTTCAGATATCTCAAGCAATTCAATTTCGGTGTCACCGGCAGAAAATTCATACGGTGCATCAACTTCCCCTGAAATTCTCACGTTTTTTGAATCATTATTGCTAAGAGAAGTAAACAATAGCGCCGCAAATATAATAAGTATTGAAATACTACCAATCAGATAAAAAGCAGATACCTTCCTGTTCCCTTCGACCAGCTTTTCTGGATGATAAATACCGGCTTTCTCAATTGCAGCTAATAGCGCTCTAACAACTAATCCGCCAAATATTACGCCTGACACAAAAGAAACTGCCGACGTGGATAGAATCGCTATTAAAGTCAAGACGTCAGAGGGGATATCGGCAATAAATTGGAAAACAATAATATTAGAAGCGGATGAAACTCCTGCAGCCAAGAAATATGAGAGGTTGAATTTATTTTTTTTATTTCCAACCAGAATTAAATCAATGATCAACCCAGCCGTGATATTCACAATCAGAACAATTAAACCGTGGGTATTTCCAGTCAGAAATTCAACGATACCCTTAATTATTCCAACGGTAGTTGCAGCGCCAGGTTTCCGGATCATCGAAGCAGCAAGCATCAACCAAACGATATGCAAACCCGCTGCCCACTGTGTGGTACCCGCAAATCCGAGAAATGACTGGAAAAAATCACCGATCATATTGATGTATGTGCTGGAGATCCCTCCAACAGCAGCTAATGCGGCCATCATCATCAAATCACGTGTGCTGAAATAATAATTATTCTTCTTATCCAAATCTCTCTCCTAATACAATAAAATGCCAGCACCTGGATAAGAGTGCTGGCATTTTATTACCTTCAATAGAAGGTACAATGTCATCTCCTTTCCAAATACGGGAGGCATAGACGTTTCCGCCAATACCCTATCGGTTTTATTTCCTTAGATATTCTCCTTAGAAAAGTAAACTCGAAGATGTTTCAGATAATAAATTTTATCACAGGATGATTAATTAAAGAAATATTAAGATAAATGCCACACGTTTTTATGGAAGAATATAATACATATTTAATTTGCCTGTGCTACCATTCCCCCAATTGCAATGAGATATTTCATATATGATACTTAATAATCCTCCCTACCAATCATTGCGGAAATTAACGCGGGAAATGCCAAATGCCTGCCTCACGGATTGGGATAATTTCAACATTATCACACGGGTAAAAGCTCGCTCGCCTCAATCCACTTATATTATCGGAAATAACCCCTCTTCCCTTCCGAATATTGGCCGAAGAAAGTACGAGCGATTTGCCCATCTGCAGGATTTGTATATACAAAAAGATGGTGTGATCAGGATCGACGGATCAATCGGAATTTCTCCTCTGGTTCGAGCAAATGCTTCTCTTCTCATCGAAAAATCCTTTCCGAATATTGCGGCCATGCAAAGACAACTATATTTTCATTCTAAAGAAGGTTTCAAACCAGACTTTAATATCGTTTACACACCAAATATGCCCGCACATGATTGGCCGGATAACCGCTGTATATTAGTTGACCTCCAAAACTACACAACTCGAATTGCGGGAACAGATTATTTCGGGGAGTCTAAAAAAGCGGGCCTGCGAATGTGGAATAAATGGGTTTTTGATAGAGGTGGTTTAGCTCTGCACGCGGGATGTAAAACATATCTTGACAATCAGAATAATGAAAACTCCATCATCATCATCGGCCTCTCAGGTACAGGAAAAACAACCACAACCTTTACCCCACATTCTAATTCACAGCCAGTTCAGGACGATTTCTGCGCTTTTTTCCCCGGCGGTAAAATATACGCCTCCGAAAACGGGTGCTTCGCAAAGACATACGGTTTAGATCCTGAACATGAACCACTCATCTACGCAGGTTTAACAAAAAGAGACGCTTGGTTTGAAAATACATTTGTGGATGATAAAGGACATGTGGATTTCCACAATGATTTTCATACCACAAACGGTAGAGGAACTTTTGAACTAAATTCCATCCCCCATGGAAATGTGCGCGATATTCCCCCGCTCAGAATGATATTTATTCTTAACCGCAACTTTGACATTCTTCCTGCCATAGTAAAGCTCAATAACAAGCAAGCTGCTGCGTATTTCATGCTTGGTGAAACGACTGGTACCTCTGCGGGCGGAATATCAGAAGCGGGCAAAGCACTGCGCATCCCCGGCACGAATCCTTTTTTCCCTCTGCATCACGCCTCCCAGGGAAATCGTTTTTTAGATCTATTGGATAATTCCCCCAATGTGAAAGTTTACTTGTTAAATACGGGTTTTGTCGGTGGAAAAGATAATTCCGAATCTTCAAAAAAAGTAACAATTGATTACAGCAAAATTTTGATCGAGTCGCTTCTTAAAAACAAGCTTAAATGGGAAAATGATGACAACTTTAAATATCAAATTGTTACTAGAAATTCATCCCCAATAGAAACTATCTATACGAACCCAAAAGAATTGTATCAACGATCAAGCAGAATTGAAGAATTTGAAGAGATAAAAAATAAATTGGTCTTTGAACGTAAAGAATTCCTTTCGAGCTTTCAAAACCTGAATAAAAGATTACTCAAGGCAATATAAAAACAGCTCATAAGAGCTGTTTTAGCTGGGGGGCTAAGTGATTAATCTCCATCTTATTACTCCAGTGACGAATTAGATACCTGGTAGTCCATGATAGTAACCTGTAGCAGACTTCTTAATATATTTTTTAGAGTTTAATTATTTACTAATAAATTGGTTTCATAACTCAATTCGAGGTTAGGTCTAATATTATTCCTAGAGTTTCTAACTCTTCCGCTGTTTCTTTTATTTCATATGTCCCT
>CAZILY010000015.1:0-6985 GCA_964540175.1 uncultured Pelolinea sp.
CGTGCGTTATCATATTTGGACCTCAGGCTGCCAAATGAATGTTGCGGATTCAAACCGCGTGGCAGCTGCTCTTGAGAAACTCGGCTATACACCCACTAATCTGCCAAAACAGGCAGATGTGATTGTATTAAATACCTGTGTTGTCCGAGAAAGTGCAGAACAGAAAGCGATTGGACGGCTGACATCTCTTAAGCCTTTAAAAACAAAAAACCCTGATTTGGTGATCAATTTGATGGGCTGCATGGTAGGTGTGCATGGTTTTTCTGAATTGCAGCGACGTTATCCTTATGTGGATGTTTTTTCACAACCCTCTGATCCGCGCCCATTGATAGACCATCTTCAAGGCAAAGATCTCACTACCGCAAAATATCGAGAAATCTCCAACATTCTCGATACGAAATTCGCGTACGAGCTGCCGTCAACAAAAGAAAATACGGTAGTCTCAGCTTTTCTTCCCATAGTGTTTGGGTGTTCTCACGCCTGCACTTACTGCATTATCCCTCTGCGCCGCGGAAAAGAAATCAGCCGCCCGCCGGATGAAATTATTTCTGACGCGAATGCATTGGTTGCCAATGGCGTAAAAGAGATAACACTGCTCGGCCAAAT
Organism: uncultured Pelolinea sp.; assembly: GCA_964540175.1. Classification (GTDB taxonomy): domain Bacteria; phylum Chloroflexota; class Anaerolineae; order Anaerolineales; family Anaerolineaceae; genus Pelolinea. The sequence goes on from CAZILY010000015.1 coordinate 607, forward strand.
CGTGGACCGTTATGGACACGATCAACCAGGTTATCCCAAACTGAGCATCTTATTACGGAAAATCCATCAAATTGAAGGGGTCAAGCGTATCCGTTTCCTGACATCGCACCCTAACTGGATGACTGACGATATTTTGGATGCGGTAAGTGATCTCCCTAAAGTAATGCCCCATTTTGAACTGCCTAACCAAGCTGGTGACGACACAGTTCTCAGGAACATGCGCCGCGGTTATACAATCGATCAATATATTAAAACCATTGAGAGAATAAGAAACCGCCTAGGGGACGTTTCAATCGCGACAGACATCATTGTTGGATTTCCCGGGGAGAGCGAAGCCCAATTCAATCGGTCGGTAGATGTGTTGAAAACAATCAAACCAGATATGACTCATGTCGCTCGCTATTCACCCCGCCCAGGCACATACTCTGCCAGAAAACTAATTGACGATGTTCCTCCGGAAGAAAAAATGCGTCGCTTCCGTATCATAGAAAAACTCCAAGAACACATATCAGCCGAGATTAACAAAAAGTATCTTGGCAAGAAAGTTCCTGTTTTCTTTGAAGGAAAAGCAAAAGATCGCTGGCGCGGCCGCACGCCCACAAATAAACTTGTATTTGTCGAATGTGAAGAAAATTTACTTGGAAAAATTGTGGATGTTGAAGTAAACTGGGCAGGGCCCTGGTCAATGATCGGTGCTATTGACCCCATATCAGACAAACGATGAAAATGTGGAAAATATTACTGGTGATTGCGATAGCTGGTCTAATCATGCTAGCCGGATATCTGATTATTCGCAGAGTCTTTCGCCCAATTCGTTATGTTCGAGTGATCGAGTGGATCAGAAATGCAAAGTCCCATCCAGAATGGGCTGTAACCGCACTCGATTCATGCGATAATGCGCCTTTTATCTTTCCAACTGATGGATACATCGGATTTTTATGGGGGGATTCTTTTCGCCCTGGGCACAGCCATCAAGGGCTGGATATTTTCAGCGGAACTAAGACTGGGATTACACCGGTGGTTGCCGCTTACGATGGATACTTGACCCGTATGCCTGACTGGAAAGCAAGCATTATTATTCGAATTCCAAACGATCCCCTGAATCCAGAGCAACAGATTTGGTCCTATTACACTCATATGGCTGACGACTTGGGGAACTCATATATTGTTGATCAATTTCCTCCCGGGACCAGTGAATCTTTCGTTGAAGCTGGGACATTGTTGGGATACCAGGGAAATTATTCTGGATCGCCTGGTAATCCTACTGGCATACACCTGCATTTCTCTATAGTAAAAGATGATGGGTTAGGAAGATTTCTTAACGAATTAGAGATCAAGAACACAATGGATCCTTCGCCATATTTCAACCTTGATCTTAACGCGAGAACCAATCGGGACGTGATTCCAGTTTGCCAGCCTATACAGAATTAAGAAAGTTTTATAATCATAACAATGAACATAACATATACTGATAATGATTTCTTATCATAATTTAACTGGGGTGTTAAAAACTATGGGACTGCGGAGAGACATTCCCATTATCGCTCACATAGATCACTCCGTATTCGGTAGAATTATTGGTGGACCCGCAACGTTGATGGGCGCTCTACTGACCACTGTTGATAATGTAATGATCCCAGCATTTACATTTTCCACAATGGTCACTCCTGAAAAAGGTCCTGAAAACAATAACATGCAATATGGCGTTAGCAGTGAAAACAATCTCGATGCGAAGATTTTTTCACATGCGCTCCCCAGTGAACTTTCCAACCAGAAGGCGATTGATATACTGCTAGAATTTCCTGGTACTTTTAGGTCCAGCCATCCGATTTTTTCATTTTACGGGCTAGGATTAGATATCGTTTTAGTAGATCAAACACCAGAAAAACCATATTTGCCAATCAAGAAACTTAAGAACCTGGGTGGCTGGGTAGTATTGATTGGGGCAGATCCGAGCCAAAATTTCAGCATCCACTATGCTGAATTCCTGGCTGGCAGAAAGCAATACCTACGCTGGGCATTAACCCCAGATGGTATTTCCGCCTGTCCTCATTTCCCGGGGTGTCCAAATGGTTTTCGTAAACTGGACTATTATCTTCAAGAGAAATTAAGAGTAATTGTTATCGAAGACACGCAATTATGTGCTGTTCCCCTTAATACAATGATCAGTACGGCAGTCGCACTTCTAAAAGAAGATCCATTCGCGTTATTATGCAATGACCTCCAATGTAAGCGCTGCAATCTTGTGCGCGCTGAAATAAAAGAACAGATCGCCAATAATTGGGAACCAGAAAACGAAAATAATTGAGTATGTTATACTCACGTTTCCACCTGTAAATCCTGAACCATAGGCAAAAAATGAAAGAAATCGCACCTGATATTTTTATAAAAACAGCGTATGAGGGAGTGACCCTTGGCGCAATCCACACACCAGAGGGTGTGGTGATGATTGATGCTCCTTTGAGCATAAAAGACATTCAATCCTGGCAGACAATCTGTGCCCGCTCTGGCACTGGATCTAGCCGATTATTAGTGCTTCTGGATGATCATCCTGATCGTACTGCTGGCGCAATAAGCAATCGGTATCCAATCATTACCCATGTTAATTCAGCAAAGGCCCTAACATCACGTCCCTCCATTACAAAAATGCAGGGGATGGAAACTGGGGCAATTTGGGAAACCATACCAGAAATATGTACGATTGAGTGGCCGCGCCCAGAGATCACCTTTACACATTCAATCACCATCAACTGGGGAGAAAAGCCAATCATCCTCGAACACCATCCTGGCCCTACGGCAGGCTCCTGCTGGGTGATCCTTCCCGATCTAAAAGTAGTTTTTCTCGGAGATACAGTTACACCAGGCCAACCCCCATTTCTCTCCTCCGCAGAAATTGAACCCTGGATACTTTCCTTAGATCTATTGAAGTCAACTAGATTTAAAGATTTTGTGATGATCAGTGGAAGAGCATCACTCGTCACTAAAGATGATATCCGCCAATCGCAGAAATTTCTAAAAAAAGCACTGCGGGCATTTGAAAAACTTTCTAACCAAAAAGCCGAGATCATAAAAATCCAAGAATCAGGCGCGTCTTTTATCAGTGAATTTAGATCTTCCAACAAATCGAATGAAGATCTTTTCCGTACGCGTCTCTCTTACGGGTTTAGTAAATACTATATTAATAATTACTCATTAAAGAAGTGAAATATCGAAGTGAATATGAGTGATCGCAGCCATTTTCCTCTCATTGAAATAACGCGCGGTAATACAGTGGAATCCATTCATTATGGCAGCGTAGCGATCGCTTTTTATGGAAAAAAAGAGAGTATCTCGATCGGTAACTCAAGGCATCCTTTCTTTCTGAGGTCATCTGCAAAACCTTTTCAAGCACTTGCCTTTTTAGAAAAAAATGGTGGTAATCGGTTTAATTTTTCTCCCCAGGAAATCGCTATTCTTTGTGCCTCTCATTCAGGAACTGATTTGCATGTAGATGTGCTTTCACATCTTCAAAGAAAGATCGGCATTACAGAAGATATGCTACAGTGTGGTGTGCATCCTCCACATCATGACAAAACCGCCCAACGAATGTTAATAAACAACGAACCATTACATCAAAATAGACACGAATGTTCAGGGAAACACACGGGAATGCTTGCTTTTGCAAAAATGATCAGCGCTCCGCTTGAAACATACCTGGAACTTACACATCCGGTTCAAGAACACATCCTCAATACATTTTCTGATATGTGCGAGCTTCCTGTAGATCGCATCCATTTAGGCGTGGATGGTTGTTCCGCGCCAGTATTTGCGATTCCCTTAACAAACGCCGCAGCAGCATACGTGAAGTTGTGCCAACCAGATAACCTGCCATTGGAAAGAGCCAATGCGTGTAAGACAATCACCTCAGCCATGATTGCACATCCCGATATGGTGGCTGGCCCTAACCGCTTCGATACCGCAGCGATGCAAACCGCAAAAGGAAAGATCATCACAAAAATCGGTGCGGAAGGGTACCAAGGAATTGGAGTAATGCCTGGTGCCAGTAAGTTTTTTAAGGGAAGTATTGGAATTACCAGCAAAATTAGCGATGGAGATCTCTCTCTCAGAGCTAGTTCAATTGTAAGTCTTGTTATTCTTAAGAAATTAGGAGTATTTTCTGATCAGGAACTAACGGAATTAAAAGAATACTATACGCGCCCAATTAAGAATTGGCGGGGTACAGATATTGGTGAAATCCGGCCAACCGCTGAATTCCTCCAAGTACTTGATAATATTTCACTATGACCCCAAAATCCATAACTATTTCACCAACCCAAAAAGACATCGACAAGGCAAGAGAAATATACAGGATTTTATTATCGAACTACGGCACTCCAGAATGGAGAGAACCGCTTTCTGCGATAGATGAACTGGTTTCCACTATTCTTTCCCAAAACACGAATGATACTAACCGCGACCGTGCCTATAACAACCTACGCGCCAAGTTACCCACTTGGGAATCTGTGCGGGATGCTCCCACCGAGGAAGTAATTGAAGCGGTCCGCGTTGCTGGTTTAGCCAATCAAAAAGGTCCACGTATTCAATTAATACTCAGGCAAATCAGCGCAGAACGAGGAGATTTATCCTTAGATTTTCTGCGCGACAAGGGAAAAGATGAAGCATTAGATTGGTTGAAGCAGCATAAAGGAGTTGGACCTAAAACAGCTTCTATTATCCTTCAGTTTTCCTTAGGCATTCCAGCATTCCCTGTTGATACGCATGTTTACCGTGTGTCGGGGAGAACAGGAATTCGGCCAGAAAAACTAAACGTTGAAAGAACTCATGCCTGGATGGAGCAGCTTTTTAACCACGAACAGTACGGCCCAGGCCATTTAAATTTTATTAAATTTGGGAGAGAAGTCTGCCACGCGAGGAAACCCGAATGTCCGATCTGCCCAATCAAGCATTTATGTGTTTTTTTTAAAAACTTACCGGATAAAAAACCCGACAGAAAAAACCGTTAATTATCCAGCTTGAAATACACCCCCCAATATCCAGACCCTTTACTACGGCCGCTTGCCAAGACATGGTATTTTTCAGAATTGACTGTTTCCCAAAAAGGTGAAAATTTAGGCATTAATTCAATCCAGGTTTGACCTGGTTTTAATGGGAATGGATTTCCTTCGGCATCAATAAAACGGATCGGTCGCAGTTTTCCGGTAGTCTTTTCATATTCCTCGCTCTTTGTGGTCCAGTAGATATCATACACCTGCCCATCGCGGAATAATTTGGCTTTTCCTCGGAGAACATACAAAAGGTCAATATCGATCAGATAAGTATTTTCTACATCATGGTCTGCGAAAAGCACAACCACATTTTCATAAGTCAGTGGATCACCATTCAATCTGTCTGTCTGTTCAATAAAAGTGGATCCGTCAGCATCATCCTGCCATCTGTGATATGACCCATCATCCTCGTTGAATCGCCAGAAAACCTGATTCTTATACGCGTAAAAAATCCATAATGATGGGGCATTTTTTCCTCCCTCAGGAACATCTTTCTCAAACACCATCCCGCTTAATGCACCATCTCCTATTTTATTATCGCTTTCCTTTGCAATTTTTTCAATATCGTCAACAGTGATCATTGCGCTGTTTATGTCCGATTGGTCATCACCAACTACATTTACACAATTACTCAACTGATCAGCCACTTTGGAATACGCGGAAGCCATTACGATAAAACCATTAAATAGTTGGCGCACATAATCATAAGGAAGCCTGCCCGAGCGAATTGGTCCGATTACGGGCTCCTGCATGCCTTCCGTTAAACTTTCTTGCATATCCCCGGATTTCGTTTGAATAGATGCTTTTGGATAATCCCCGTAAAATACTGCCAGATACCGCGTCATCCCGTCCCCGATAGAAAGCTCAAAAACAACCGAGCTGGTTGATAATCCTGCCTGAGGGCGGGCAGTCGTCGGAAAATTTGTCACCGAGACCAAAGCCGGGGGAAGCAGCAGATTCTCCGGATTGTCGACTGGCAATCCAGTAAGAGGATTGATCGGGTTGTCGAAAATAGGTTCATCCTCATTATTCAAGTTGGAAAATTCCTGGCCATCTTCATTATCCTGTGCCTCATCGCCAACAAAATTAACATATTCCGTGTCGGACGATTTTGCGATTGAGGGTGTTGTTAGTATTAAATCCTCCGTCTCCTCTTCTTCAATATTTCCTATTTCACCTGGAAAAACTCCCCAGAAAGTACACCCGGTAATAATTAACACAGAAATCATAGTCAACAAATATTTTTTCCACTTCATCATTTCCTCATCATTCTTTTTCTTTCTCTTAAACCACAAAAAGATCAGCAGTAGCCTGGCAGTCATAACTTTTTAGCA
>CAZILY010000015.1:7085-18822 GCA_964540175.1 uncultured Pelolinea sp.
AAAAATGAATAAGAAAATATTGGTCGTCCTCTTTACAGCTACGCTTATGCTTGCTTCCTGCAGCACAATTTCCAAGCTCGGAATTGGCGGAGAGAGCGTAGAAGAAGAAATGGATTTGCAAGACATTAAGGCTGAGCCCACCGAAGTTACCTTATCAGAAAGCACTTTTGATCGGTATGAATTTGAAGAAGACCCCAACAAAGACTGGGGATTACGGGTTATTTCTGGTTTAGAAAAGCAATTAATCTGGAATCAAATGGGCGGAAAGCTGCGCCTACAAACTTTACCGCCTAATGATGTGAACTTCATCTTCTTAAACAAGGACAACGATTATAAAGATGTAATTGTTCAAGCGGAGGTGGAAAATTTTGGACAACTCGATAACGCGTTCTCATTAATCTGCCGCGCAACTGAACATGGTTGGTATGAGTTCCGCATCAGCAGCTCCGGTTATTACGAATTACTTCGTTTTGATCAGTACAAGAAAGATGAAGGCAAAAACGCGTATACCAGCTTTACGGAAAAACGCCTCAACAGCACCCTCATCAAAGGCGGGTTGGATAAAAATGTATTCTCGCTCTCCTGTGTTGACTCAACTATTTCCGCTTTCATAAATGGAGAACAACTCTACTTTGAAAAACGACCTTTAGCCGTTGAAGATGACACGTATAGTGAAGGGACCATTGGATTTGGCATTCTTGGTTACGGACAAGTACTCGACATGACCTTCAATTGGATTGAAGCAGTCAAACCCTAACAATATCAATTCCCTGTTTATTGAAAAGAGGAAGGAGCCCTCCTTTCCTCTTTTCTTTTAACCTTGCGCTTGGATTAGTTTTCGATATAATCAAACATATGTTCCAAATTAGACGGGGATCCTAAGTGCCCATTAATTACATCAATTTACAGCCGCAGATCAAAGATTACTGCGAGCAATCCAAATCAGCCTATGAAAGCCGTGCATTAAAAATTGACCGGGCTCTTGAATTACTGCATCGCTGCGCTGATGAAATTTCCTCCGGGACACTTCAAAATATTTCTACCCTGTCGTCTCCCCATTTTAAAAATCGCTGCGCGCGTCCTGACAAAGAGTGCATAGATCAAAGCTTCGATATAAACCAAAAAGATCAATATGTTCTTCTCGCGTCTGATGGATCCCAAATTACATCCTCACATCATGACGCGCTTCCAATATCACTGATAAACATTTCGGGAATCTTCTACGAGCCAAACAGCAGAAGAGCCCCTGAAATTCAGGTATTTTCAGAATTCATAAGAAACGCTGAAAACGATATCTCGTTGGATATAATCTCAGAAGATCTGGTTAATTTGACCAGGGATGTTGCCGAAGCGGGCATGTTGGCAGGTTGGCATTCTGAAACTAAGCTACCAATTATCACGATCAGTGATGGTCCGCTGGAACTCTTCCACGCACCCCGTACCAGCGCAGACCACCAACAGTTGTTTCAAAAATATTTAATAACACTTGAGAAAATCCATAAAGAAAGAAAAATATTAGGTGGATATATAGATAAACCCCGCGCAAACCTGGTTATCCGAATGCTTGAAATAGTTTATCAATCTATCACGGGATTAGACCTTGTGGGAGTTTCAGACGCGGATATTTTTCTTCGCCTTCTTGAACCAGGTAACCGATCAGCAATTTTTCAATTGAATTCGCCTTCCAGTAATAACTACACAGGCCCTCTCGCACTCCATTTTTTTTACTTGAATGTAGGGCGAAAGGACAAACCCTGGATCGTCCGAGTAGAGATCAATAAATGGACTGCGGATAATATAATCAATGTATGTTTGCTTCATCAAGCGCTGCTGGACCAATGCCGCCTTATGGGCAGCCAACCCTACCCATATATACTCCACCGTGCCCATGAAGAAGCAGTTGTTCACTTTGATGAAAAAGAAAAACTAACTACTTTGCTTTCTTTTTTTCTACAACAATCTGGAGTTAAAATTGGCAGCAAGTCATACAAATCATCTGCAAAAGAATTACAGAATAGAACAAGGATGAAATAAAAAATGAGTGATGTTTCTGTGGGGCGCTTACTGCGCTCAAATACACGCGGTTGTGTGGTTGGCTGCCATGTCAACCAGCCTGCACCCGCTTTTGGCTCGATGATCAACATCCCTACAAAAAACAGCAAAGTTTTTGGATTGGTATATGACATCCATATTGATGATGATGGACTTGTCCGTCAATTAGCCGCTGTCGGCAGCGTACCAGAGGAGATTGTTTTTGACAATCGGATTAACAGGAATGTGCCGGTAGAAATGAGCATCATATTTATCGGTTATTCAGTCGAAAACAAAATATCCCATTTGCTCCCTCCCCGCCCGCCTTTATCTCTTGACGAAATGTATATTTGCGATCCCGAAGATTTGCGGAATTTCACCAATGCGGGGCATTTTGGATATTTCCGCCACATCATTTCCGGGCAGGATATACCTGCCGGGGAGCTGCTTTCCGCGCATCTTCAAGCGGCCAGTACAGCACAAAAAATCGATGGAAACCCCAACTGGATCAACGAAGCCATCCAGGAGATCATTATTCTCCTGCGCGATAATCATGAACTAATGACCAATGTACTCGGCGCTATCGGCGACGCCTTCCCAGATTAGTTGAAACGATGGATGAAAGAGACTACCCATGGCAGATAAAAACACAGAAAAAATAAATATCAACAGCCCCATTGGATATGTTGTTGGAGGGGGATTAAAGGCAAATCTACACATTCGCTTAACTGTGCCCGCTTTTTCTGTACAAGAAGGATCTTTTATTGTTATCAAAAGCGGGAATTGGCAATTTTACAGCATCGCGACTGACTTGCAATTAGGTGCAACAGACCCTCGTTTTGCTGATAACAAAATGGAAAACCGCCTTCCACAAAGTATCGTATCACTTCTTCAGGGGCAGACACTGTATACAAACCTGGTGGTGCTCCCATCATTAATGTTGGAAAGCGGTCCTGAATTAAATTCGCCAGAACATACACTCTGGCAAGAATCGATAGACAATGGCGAAAAAGAAGAACCGCACCCTTTGCCAGTTAAAACTGTTCCCGTCCACCATGCCAAGGCGTTTCTTGCCAACAAAGGGGATATCGCTGAAATTTTCGGCAAACAGACAGTAGGCGGGAATTTTGTGATTGGACATACCCGCGAACAAAAGCACCCCGTGTGTATCAACCTTGATAAACTCATTCAGCGCTCTTCAGGGATATTTGGAGCCACCGGTTCTGGTAAATCCTTTCTCACCCGAATCATTCTTGCAGGTTTGATTGATCATGATCAGTCATCGGTGCTTGTTTATGATATGCACAATGAATACGGACTGGATGATACCGCGTCAGACACCGGGCAAAATGTAATTGGGCTGCGGTCTGCGTTTGGCCGCACAAAAGTTCAGATTGTCGGTTTGGGCAGCAGCGCGGATATTCGCGGAATATCCCCTGATTTCAATTTAACGCTATCTTACAAAGATATCATGCCTGAAGACGTGGAAATGTTGACCCGAGAATTGAACCTGAGAGAAACAACCGCGGCAACTCTGGATGCGCTCGTTCAAAAATTTGGACGCTCTGGATGGTTTGGCGCGTTTAAGTCCATGAAACACGGGAAAATGGTTGAGCAGGACGGGAAACAGATCCCTGCACCTGATAGTGTGGCTTTTTGGGCAAACCAGAACGGCATCCATCCAATGGCAGCAGAAGGGCTGCACAGCAAACTTAAGCGCCTTTTCAACAAACCATACATTATAGAAAATCCGCCCTCTGACAGCATCCAGGCAGTCATCGATAGTCTAAAAAAGGGCCAGCATATCGTTTTGTCATTTGGTAAATTTGAAAGCGATTTGGATTATCTCTTGATTTCAAACCTGCTCACCCGCCGCATCCGCACTGAATGGGAAAAAACGACCAACCAATTCCGCAACGGAAAAGCTTCTGAACCACGCCAATTGGTGATCGTCATAGAAGAAGCCCATAAATTATTAAATCGCGAAATGGCTGCACAGACCACATTCAGCACGATCGCACGTGAGATGCGCAAATATTATGTCACCCTGCTCATTATCGACCAGCGGCCTTCGCAAATCTATGATGAGGTGATGTCCCAATTGGGCACGCGTATCTGCGGTTGGCTGGGAGATGATGATGATGTTCACGCCGTCCTTTCCGGCCTGGCAGGAAGGGATGCATTACGCGGCATGCTGGCACGGTTACAGCCAAAGGAAGAGGTTCTGCTTCTGGGTTGGGGAGTACCGATGCCTATTTTGGTGCGTTCCCGCCGGTATGATGCCGATTTTTACAAGAATATCAAACACAGCAGAAAAACAAAGTTTGACCAAAAAACCGCGATAAATGCACTCTACCCGGATTAAACAGGTAGTAAACCAAACACCATCAAACTAACGAAAAACCCAAGAAGCACCCCGGCAATCACTTCAAATGGGGTATGTCCCAGCATTTCTTTGAGGTCTTCTTCTTCAAAATGTCGGCTCTCAATGAAATTCTTCATTATCTCGTTGATTCGCTCCGCGTGAATTCCGGCCTGCCTGCGCACACCTGCCGCATCATAGATAATGATCATCGCCATCGCCGTAGCTAACGCGAATATTGACGTGTCAAACCCATCTTGAAAACCGATCGAAAGCGCCACCGCCGTTACAAGTGCCGAATGAGAACTCGGCATTCCGCCAGAGCTAAACATGATACCCCAGTTCCAGTGTTTATTAAAAATGTACTCTAAGGGAAATTTAAGAAACTGTCCAACCACCCACGCGAAAACCCCCGCTACCAATACTCTGTTTTGTAAAAAACCATCAATCATGTCAATTAATCCTCTAAGCGAGACATACTTCCATCTTCTTCAAGCTGCCGCACCTTCATCTCTGCGCTGTCCAGAAGCTTTTGACAGTGCTGAATAAGCGCTTTCCCGCGCTCGAATATTGCGACCGATTTTTCCAATCCGCTTGGCTCATTCTCTAAGTTGGAAATAATTTCTTCCAACTCAGCCAGAGCTTGTTCATAATTATAATTCTCAACAGAAGCTGGTTTTTTCGCCATCTTATCTTATTCCTTTTCCTCAACACTGGTTACATCCGCAGAAATTATTCCATCAGAAACATGTACGGAGATATCCTGGCCTAATTGTACTTGCTTGATCATGGTGATCACACTGCCATTTTCGTCCTCAACCAGCACATATCCTCTCCCTAAAATATGGCGGGGGTCAGAAGATATGATCTTTTCTTCTGCCAATTCAAGCCGCTGTTTCTTCTGTAAAAAGAATCGATTCACAAGATGATCCATTCGCAAGCTTAAATTATCCAATCGCTGCATACGTTGTTTGACCTGCCATCCTGGCGATAAAAGATCAAGCCGATTCTTTTTCTCTGTCAATCTGGACTTCTGTAGGCCTAAAACATCACCTATCGTCTGTTCAAGCAATAAATTCCACCCATTCAGCCCTATTTTAATATCGTTTATATCTGGCACAGCCATTACTGCCGCGCCAGTTGGAGTGGGCGCACGCAGATCAGCAGCAAAATCCGTGAGGGTAAAATCTGTTTCATGCCCCACTCCGGATATAACCGGTGCCTCTGATGCCGCTACCGCCCGTACGACCTGCTCATCATTAAATGCCCATAAGTCTTCCAGTGAACCGCCCCCTCTACCAATCAGGATCACATCCGGGTGGACAAATTCATTCAATCTCTCCAGCGCTTTCACAATTTGTGCTGGCGCAGCCTCACCCTGGACTGATGCAGGCGAAAGAACTACCTCCGTGATTGGAAATCTGCTCATTAGAGTATTGAGCATATCCTGCAGGGCTGCTCCCGTGGGAGAAGTGACAATTCCAATCAATTTAGGTTGAGGAGGGATAGGGCGCTTGCGGCTCTCTTCAAAAACCCCTTCAGCAGTTAATTGATCTTTCAAGAGAAGAAATTCTTGATATAAGCGTCCTTGACCAGCGGCACGGATACCATCTACATACAACTGATATTGTCCACCTCCCTCATATACGCTGACATTTCCATGTGCTTCAACCCGCATACCATCACGGAACACGCCTGCTAAACGGTTTGCATGTACCCGCCAGATAACACACCGCACAGAAGCATCCATATCCTTTAAAGTGAAGTAAATATGCCCGGAACGCGGTTTAGATAAGTTAGACACTTCCCCCTCGATCCAAATATCCATTAAGTTTTCATTACTTTCCAGCAGCGCACGGATATATGCGTTAAGATCGGATACTGAATATATCTGACGGACAAATTCACCTGATTGCTCGAGCATACCGAAAGGATACCTTTGATACACAGGGATGTCAAACAATCATTTAGATTTGGGATAGAATAGGGTCTGACAACAAACAAGATTGAGGACTTCTGATGAACCATCTCTGGTCACCTTGGCGAATGAAATATATCTGCAGACAAAAGACACCGAAAGGATGTGTGTTTTGCGATGCGGTTCAAAAAGAGGATGGGGAAAGCAATCTAATCGTGGCACGCGGAAAACGTGTGTTTGTGATCCTGAACAGATACCCCTACACCAGCGGGCATATCATGATCGTACCTTTTGAACACATTGGGTCTTTTGAGAAAATGGATGAAGAGACCAGTGCTGAAGTGATGCATTTGATCCGTCAGGGAATCACCGCATTAGACCAGATCTATAAACCAGATGGGTACAATATGGGCGCGAACCTGGGGGCTTCCGCAGGAGCTGGAATCGCAAGCCACATCCATTTTCATCTCGTTCCCCGTTGGGACGGCGACACAAATTTCATGACTTCGATCGGTGAAACCCGCGTCTTACCGGAAGATCTATCCGAAACATTCAGACAAATTAAAAATGCCTGGCCGAAATACCAGAAATCCAAATAAAAAGATGAAATTGCGTTGGAAATAGTTTTATGACAGCAGAAAATCCGATCCTTAAAGCTGCTTCCTGGGCAGCCGGTGTACTGCCCGTATCCATCAAGAAGTTACTATACAAAGTTCCTTTTCTGGCCCGCTTGATCCGCCGCTCGCTTAACATCGCTGCTCCAGAAGGTCTTTCCGAAATAACCATCGCAGCAGGAGCCGCTAAAGGATTGAAAATGATCCTCGACCTGCAATCAGAAAAAGATTATTGGCTGGGCACGTATGAATCCGACCTGGATGCTGCCGCACGGAAACTTATCCGGCACGGCGATATGGTATATGATGTTGGTGCCAATGTAGGGTATATCAGTCTACTCAGCGCACAGCTTAGCGGAAAAAGCGGGAAAGTGTTCGCTTTTGAAGCGCTGCCTGCAAACGTGGAGCGCCTGCGAAAAAACGTGTTGATCAACGCGCTTGAATCACGGATCACGGTTACCCATGCAGCTGTAATCAACAGCAACCATCCGGTATCCTTTCTTACCCATCCCTCAGGTGCGATGGGAAAAGCACTGGGTTCCGATGGGCGAGACGAACAATACGATGGGCAGATCACTGTGCCTGGTTTGGCATTGGATGTATTTGTTTATGGTGAGAATCACCCCGCGCCAGATATCATCAAAATGGATATTGAAGGCGGTGAAGGCAAAGCGTTAGCCGGTATGCCGCGTCTTTTAACAAAGAAAAAGCCCATCCTGTTGATCGAATTACACGGAAAAAAAGCTGCCCATCAAGTGTGGGGCCACTTAAGGCAAAACAATTACAGCGTGCACCAAATGAGACGCGGATACCCAAAGATTACCCAAATCAGCGCGCTGGACTGGAAAGCATATATCATCGCTATTCCTGAGCAGAAAACCAATCTTTTAACATAAAAACCAGCGTCTACAACGCCGATTTTTTATTTGGAATAATAGGTTTTAAAAATCTTACTGTTCTTCAGGGACAACCAGCATCATTACAAGATACGCCCAGAATGTTGCGCCGCCGGCAAACAATCCCAATACGAACAGCAACCGCACGATGGTTGTGTCAATATCCACATACTCAGCTAAGCCCGCGCAGACACCCGCAATCATGCGGTCGTCCTCGGAGCGATATAGTCGTTTTGTATTTTCGTTTGGCATAATGTTTCTCCTCTTTCAGTATTCTATTACATATACGGTTCTTGTGCTGTCTGGTTGCGCCAAACAAATATTTGACAATCTTATTCGTTCAAAAGATCTGTCAGGATATCTTTAGCCATTTTCGCGTCCGCTTTTCCGCGTGATTCCCGCATCACCTGACCAACAAACCAACCGATCAAAGATTCTTTCCCATTCTTGAACGCACTCACCTCTTCAGGATGCTCACTGATGACCTTGCTGCAAATCACGCCGAGCTGCGCATCATCTCTAACCTGGGACAACCCTTGTTCTTCAACTAATTTCGCCGGTGATTTTCCAGTATCCTGAACAATCTGAAGGAGCGACTTGCCAGTAGTAATATTGATCGTTCCCGCGTCTACCAATTTCAACAATTCCGCAAGGAATGCAGGCGTTAGCCGCATTGCCCGTGGTTCTAAATGCTGGTCCTTGATCATCCGCAACACATCATTCATCAGCCAGTTGGAAACCTTTTTGGGTTCACCCCGGTATTCTTTTACTGCTTCTTCAAAGTATTCTGATAAACCACGTTCAAGAGTTAATATATCCGCGTCATACAAAGGCAAATTGTATTGGTCACAGAAACGCTGCCTCCGGTCAAGCGGCCGTTCAGGAAACTCTTTCAGGATTTCCCTTTTCCATTCGGCGCTTATCCTCAGCGGAAGCAGATCCGGTTCACGGAAGTAGCGATAATCCGCCTCAGTCTCTTTTGACCGCATTTTCCGCAGCACTCCCGCGTCTTCATCCCAATCAAGCGTCCATGCGTGGATCTCGTTCCCCTTTTCCACCTCCCGTATCTGGCGGTCAATCTCTTTGCGAATCGCATCGCGAAGGGAGTCAATCGAGTTCACATTCTTGATCTCGGTTTTTTGATTTAGAACATTGCTGCCTTTCAATCGGATAGACACATTGCCATCACACCGCAAATTACCTTTTTCCATATCCGCTTCAGAAATACCCAGCCACCGAAGCAGCTGCCGCAGCCGGATAAGATATTGGGCAGCTTCATCTGCTGTACGCAGATCTGGCTCTGTCACCATCTCAACCAATGGCACGCCGCAGCGGTTAAAATCCACCAGCCGTTGATTGTGAGCATTCTTTGTCTTGCCCGCGTCTTCCTCAATATGTAATTTATGGATACGTACACTGCGGATATACCCTTTTCCCTCAGGGTCAGCAGTTTCAGGAATCGGGAGGTCGATGTGCCCGCCCACGGCGATCGGTTTATCAAATTGGGTGATCTGGTAGCCCTTAGGAAGATCCGGGTAAAAATAATTTTTACGGTCAAAAAATGAGAGCGGCTGAACCTGCGCGTGCATCGCTTCCGCAAGCAGCACTGCTTTCTCGACAACTTCCTCATTTAATACCGGGAGTACGCCGGGCAGCCCAGTACATACCGGACAGATATTCGTGTTCTGCGGGTCTTCCCATGAGTCCGCTTTACAGGAACAAAAAACCTTTGTCCTGGTATTAAGCTGAATGTGGGTCTCTAACCCGATGACTGCTTCATATTCTGCCATACTAAATCTCCCTCAGAACTGCGGGGCGCAGCGTTCGCCATTCATCATCCAAAGTTGCCTGCTCATAGGCGTGGGTTAACTGCAGCAAAACTCCCTCAGTAAAATCTGGACCAAGAAGCTGTACACCGATCGGCAGCCCATCCGCATCCACCCCCCCCGGGAAAGAAACACCGGGGATGCCGGCATGGTTTGCCGGAACAGCCAGCTGGTCGGCATACTGCATCAGAACAGAATCGCCATACACGTCTTTCATCGGAAACGCGGTTGAGGGGGTCGTCGGTGTTAATAAAGCATCCAGTTTATATTTCCCGTTCGGATCAAATGCCCGCTCAAAATCTCTGCGAATAAGTGTTCTCACCTGAAGCGCTTTTTGGTAGTACTGTTCACTATATTGAGCCGCGCTGACATACATTCCCATTAAAATGCGTAATTTTGGCTGCAGTCCAAATCCCTCTCCGCGTGATTTTTTGTACAACATTTTTAGCTCATTGGTCTCGCTGCTCGTTCTGTAGCCATATTTAACCCCATCAAAGCGGTGCAAATTAGAAGCAGCTTCCACCCGGCTGATCACAAAATACACTGGAATCCCATAACGTGTGTTTGGCATCGGTACATCTTCGATGATCTCTGCTCCCAGCGACCGATACACATCCGCTGTTCTCAGAACTGCCTCTTGGATATCTATTGGAAGTGGCTGCTGTGTATATTCCCCAGTCTCCAAATTAGGAAATGTGATCTGAAAATAATCCGGTGAAAGCCCAATTCGCTTCCCTTTGATTTCTTTTTCAATGTATTCAAGATAATCAGGAACCGCAACGTTTGCGCCTGTCGCGTCCCTCGGATCCGATCCAGAGATCACGCGCAGTAACAGCGCGGCATCTTTCGCATTCTTTGCCAGAGGACCGGGGCAGTCTAACGATGACCCAAAAGCGATCAGCCCATATCTGGAAACACGCCCGTACGTTGGTTTCAATCCCACCACACCGCAAAATGCGGCTGGCTGGCGGATGGAACCAGCGGTATCCGTCCCTAAAGACAGCGGTGCTTCACCTGCGGCCACTGAAGCCGCGCTTCCTCCTGAAGATCCGCCCGGTACACGGTTGGTATTCCATGGATTGCGAGTGGAGGGTTGAAACGCGGAAGACTCCGTGGATGAGCCGTATGTAAATTCATCTAAATTTACTTTACCGAGCAGAATAGCGCCGGCAGACCGCATCCGTGCCACAGGTGTTGCTGTATACGGAGAAATAAAATTTGCCAGAATGCGTGAACCGACCGTTGAGGGAGTATCCTTGACGCAAAAGACATCCTTAATTGTAGCCGGCACCCCCGCCAAAGGCCCGGGGTCTTCCCCATCAGCAATCATCTTGTCCACCTTTTCAGCCTGCGCGCGCGCGGCGTCTTCCGTGAGTGTGATAAAGGCATGCACCCGCTCAGCATCTTCTTTGGTTTCAGGGCCGCTCTCCAATTCACCGGGTCGGCCATCCACTAACTTGATTCGCTGAAGACATGATTCAAGCACCTCAACGGCGGATGCCTGTTTTGAGGAAATATGGTCTCTTATTTCTACTGCGGAAAGGTCACATAATTGCATAAGTTTTTTACTCTAAGGTAGTGTGGGGAATATCAGGCACAATGATAAATCTGTCTTCCACAACTGGAGACTGTTTGATGATAGCATCTGCGTCTTCACACGCAGTCCAATCATCCTTTCTCAGCTGCGGGCTGCTCTCGGGTGTATATGGGACACCATGCGAAGCGGGAGGCACATCTTTATCCACGTCAATTGCTTCAAGTTCGTGGATGGCTGAAAGCTGTTTATTCAGCTCCGTGAGCAAGTAATCTGACTCATTCTCCCCTAATTCCAGAGCCGCTAATTCAACCAGATGGTCAAATGTCTCACGAGATATCTCTTGTTCTGAATTTGCCATAAATTATCGATCTCCATGATTACGCATCTCAAGCAGTATATCGGAATTCATAATAGACCGCAAGCACTTTAACAATTTAAATATTTTCCAAAAAGTCACAATGCTATAATCACCCATATACACCGACAAGGTCTGTTGTAAAACAATGGAAAACGTGAATAAAAAGAAGAAAAGAGCACGCCGGAGATATTGGAT
>CAZILY010000016.1:0-18416 GCA_964540175.1 uncultured Pelolinea sp.
TCCTGTTTTCGAATTAGCGATCGGAGAATGACTTCGGTTGTATGTGATCCATATGATCACAAAGAAGTGGGGTATGTTCCGCTGAAGTTGAAAGCAGACCTTGTGACTGTTAGCCATGATTCACCCCGGCACAAGAATCTAAAAGTGGTAAATGGTGATCCTTACGTAATCACTGGTCCGGGCGAATATGAAATTGGTGGGGTATTTGTGACAGGCCTGCGCACAGAAAAGCGAAAAGTTAATGGGCAGGAGAACCAAAATAATATCCTGTATCTTATTAACTATTTTGGAATAACCATAGTGCATCTGGGAGATATGATTCAGGTTCCCACTCAATCTGAGGTTGAATCAATAGGTCCGGTTCATGTGGCTCTTGTCCCTGTAGGGGGAGGTGATGGGTTGAATGCCGCAAAAGCATCAGAAGTGATCAGCCTTTTTGAACCAAATATTGTTGTCCCTATGCATTATTCGACTTCTGCATCCAAGACTAATCTAGACCCAATTGGAAAGTTTTTGAAAGTAATGGGCCTTTCTACTGTGGAAACGTTACCTACTTTGAATGTAGCAAAACCCGAATCTTTACCAGACGAGACTCAAATTGTTGTACTGGACTATCCACACTAAAGGGTGATTTTGTGCCGGTAAAACTGATTATGACTTGGAATATCAATCCAGAGCATGAACAAGAGTATTTTGAATTTGTTGTGCGGGAGTTTCTGCCAGAAGTACAGAAATTTGGATTCAAACTGAGCGATGCGTGGGCAACAGTTTATGGAGACCAACCGCAAATTTTAGTTGGCGCAATTCTCCCGACTTATCAAAAAGTATTAAAAATCACCGATTCTGAGGAATGGACAATGCTTGTCAATAACCTCTTGGATTTTGTAACTAACTACCAGCAGAAAATTGTTCCCGCAAGCGGCGGCTTTCAGTTTTAATTTCCTCCAATTCTTCCAGGTGATGGATATTTCTACAAAGAAGAAGATCCAAAGGAAATTGTTGGCGTGGTACCAATTAAATACCAGGGAACTTCCATGGAGAGGGTTGTATGACCCTTATCTGATCTGGATATCTGAGGTGATGCTGCAGCAAACACAGGTGGAGACAGTCATCCCATATTTTCAGCGTTGGATGAGTAGATTTCCAGATATCCAAAGTGTGGCCCACTCATCTGAAGAAGATGTTTTAAAGTTGTGGGAGGGGTTGGGGTACTACAGCCGGGCGAGGAACATCAAGAAATCCGCAGAAATTATTTATTGTCAATTAGATGGTGTAATCCCCGGCACAACGCACGAATTAAAAAAACTACCAGGCATTGGGGATTATATAGCTGGTGCTATAGCGTCAATAGCTTTCGGATTGAATGAGCCAGCCTTGGATGCGAATGGGGTCCGTGTAGTATCCAGGCTCTACGATTTTCATGGACTGGTAAACAAAACAAGGAATAAGAATATTCTAAAAGAATATTTAGGAGGGATGATTCCAGATGGCAAGGCAGGTGATTTTAACCAGGCAGTAATGGACTTGGGGTCTATGATATGTAGATCAGTTAATCCGATTTGCAAACAATGCCCAATAAAAAAAGAGTGTGTCGCGTTTTCAAAAAGCACTCAAATGGATCTGCCAGTAGTAAAAAAACGGCCAGCTAAACCGCACTTAGAGGTGGTTGCTGCCATTTTACGAAAAGGCGATAAAGTATTGATAGACAAACGGTTTGCGGAGGGATTATTAGGCGGAATGTGGGAATTTCCGGGTGGAAAGATTGAACATGGTGAAGACCATCCCACCGCATTGAAACGGGAGCTGAAGGAGGAATTGGGGATTTCAATTAATCTGGAGGAGTTATTTGGCATTTATAAGCATGCCTATACCCATTTTACGGTTACTGTATATACTTATTTTGTCAAAATAGTGAATGGGGATCCAAAAGCTCTAGAATCAGACAAAATTGAATGGGTGGAAATTGGTGCCTTATTAGATTTTCCAATGGGGAAGGTGGATCGAAATATTTCAGATGATCTAGAAAAAAGAACGAACAATTGACCTCGTAATTTTGTATAATGAAAAAGATGCTTGACTTAAAATCTTTTTTAAAAGCTCGATCAGAGATGGTTGAATTACAGATCAAACGGAGGGGGATCAATAACGCACGTGTTCTGCAGGCTTTCCGAACAGTACCAAGACATTTATTCGTACCAGAAGAATATCAAGCGAGTGCTTATGCAGATCACCCACTGCCCATTGGGAATGAACAGACAATTTCTCAACCATATATTGTTGCGTTGATGACGGCTGGTTTGGAGCTCACGGGTGATGAGGTAGTGCTGGAAATTGGGACTGGGTCAGGTTATCAGACAGCCATTCTCGCGAATTTGGTAAAAGAAGTGCATTCTGTTGAACGGATCTCGCAACTTTCAGAATTGGCAGAACGGAATTTGCGGGCTCTCGAGATAGAAAATATATATCTACATGTAGGGGATGGTTCTTTGGGTTGGCCTGAGGATGCTCCGTATGATCGCATTCTAATCACTGCCGCCGCCCCTTTAATCCCGAAAATTATTTTAGATCAATTAAAGATCAATGGACGTATTGTTGCTCCAATCGGTGGGCGCTGGCGGCAAATGCTGGAGGTTTGGGTTAAGGAGAAAAAGCAAATCAAAAAAGAACAAATCCTGCCAGTTGTTTTTGTGCCCTTGCGCGGGGCACATGGTTGGCAGGATTAATTTAGATGTAAGTGTCTGTTTATATTTTTGTGATCGTTACAAGAACAGTTGGCTTTCGGCGGGTTTTCTTATAGATAAAGTTTTTTACTGTTCGAATTATATTTTTTTCCATATTTCCATTTGAATTTTTGAGCGAGTCTCTCACTGGTTGTTCAAGGTGGTGAAGCATCTCATCAGCTTCCTGCGAAGCGGCAAAGCCGTGGCTTGTGATTTCCGGTTTCCCGTGTAAAGCGCTGCTGTTATTTAAGTTTATATGGACTAAGATAATTCCGTCTTTTGATAATGAGGTGCGGTCACGTATTTCATCCAGACCCAGAGTGCCGACTCCTGATCCGTCAACAAATATGGTGTCTGCTGACACATTGCCGCCTATTTTTATTTTTCCACCTTTGACATTTAGAATCTTCCCGTCTTCAACGACGAGGATGCGTTTTTCTGGAATTCCTGTTTGCTGAGCAAGGATTGCTGCCTGTTTCAAGTGGCGCATTTCACCATAAGCTGGAATAAAATATTTTGGTTTTGTCAGGTTGATTAAGAGTTTGAGATCCTCTTGGCTGCCATGCCCGGAAACATGAACGGGGGCGATTTCTTCGTAAATTACGTTCGCACCGCGCCGGAAAAGAGCATTAATTGTAGAAAAGACTGCCTCCTCATTTCCCGGGATCGTTTTGGAGGATAGGACAACAGTGTCACCTTTCTTGATGTCGAATTGGCGCTGAGTACCGCGAGCTAAGCGGCCTAAAATTGAAGTGGTTTCACCCTGTGACCCAGTGCACATAATAACTACTTCATGGTCTGGCAGCTCAAGGGCAGTATTAATGCTTACCTGAGTGCCTTTGGGAATATCCAAATATCCACCAAGTTTTTGAGCCATTTTTATGTTTTCAACCATGCTTGTACCAACAAAAGCGATTTTTCTGTTATGAGCAACAGCAGCATTCACGGCTTGCTGCACGCGTGAAATTAGTGAAGCAAAGCTGGCGATGATAATGCGGTTCTTCGCTTTCTTGAACACATCATCGAATGCTTCGCTAACGACCATTTCAGAGGGAGTCCATCCAGAGCGTGTTGCATTTGTGGAATCAGCAATAAGGGCCAACACACCTTTTCTGGAAAACTCTACTAATTTTGAGTAATCAGTTGGCCAATTATCCACGGGCGTGTGATCGAATTTATAATCACCAGATTGGACAATTAGTCCTTCTGGAGTTTCAATTCCCAAACCAACGGAATCGGGTATGGAATGGCATACATGGAAAAAGTCGATTTTAAACGGTCCGAGTTTAATGCTCTCGCCAGGTTTAATGGTTTTAAGAGATGCCGAATCCAACATGTGACGCCTGGATAAGTTTACCTTCACTAAACCAAGGGTTAATGGCGTTCCATAAATAGGTGCCTGTACTTCTTGAAGCAAATGGTGAATGGCGCCAATATGGTCCAGATGGCCGTGGGTGAAGATGATCCCTCGGACCTTATCTTTGCGGCTGCGAAGATAATGGAAATCAGGGATGATGTAATCAATGCCCAGCATATCATTATTTGGAAACATGATCCCGCAGTCTACAATAATAATTGAATCTTCATATTCGTATAGCATCATGTTGCGGCCAATCTCCCCTAGGCCGCCAAGGGGTATTATTTTTAAATTTGTGTTTTTCATTTTTTCCTTTTTATTAATAGTGATCTTATGATCACAAATAGTTCAATATAAAAAATACCCTGGTAAGTAGTTCTGACCAGGGTGTTGAATCTTAAATTATAAGTTTGGTTCCTATAACAACTATTCAAATGGTAGTCCCGCTGAATTTACCAAAATAATTGTACCATGAGGTTTTTCTAATAATTATTAAATTGTAAAAAATATATTAATAATTTCTAAACACAGGCATTCTGTTTATATAAGTGGTCTCGAATTTGGAATACTTGCCTTCTGAAAAGATCGTCTCGCTCGATAAGGTTTGCGATTTTATCGCAGGCATATAAGACGGTGGTGTGGTCACGTCCACCCATAGTTTTACCGATTTGGGGAAAAGAAGCATTCACCATATCCCGCAGCAAGTACATAGCAATTTGTCTGGGAAGGGCAATTTTTCTTGAGCGGTTTCGACTGAGAAGCTCTTCTTGTGTGATGTTGAAAGTATCTGCGACTATTTCAAGTATCCGGTCCGGTTCTACAGAGCTTGGGGCAGGCAGGAAATCTGTCAGAGCAATTTTAGTAAGTTCCATAGTTAGCGGTTTTCCACTCAGGTCTGAATAAGCCAACACACGAGTGAGAGCTCCTTCAAGTTCACGAATATTTGATTGTATCTGTTGAGCGATGCTTTCTAGAATTTCACCAGGGACATTTCTGCCCGCGCGTTCTGCTTTTGTGCGTAAAATCGCAATTCGTGTTTCCAACTCGGGTGGTTGTATGTCAACGATAAGCCCCCATTCAAATCTGGAGCGAAGCCTCTCTTCCAGAGTAACAAGAGACTTTGGGGATCTGTCTGAGGAAATTACTATTTGTTTATCCTGCCCATGGAGAGTGTTAAAGGTGTGGAAGAATTCCTCCTGGGTGGATTCTTTGCCTGCAATAAATTGAATATCATCAATAAGAAGTATATCGATGCTGCGGTACCTTTCACGGAAATTGACGGTGTCACGCCGACGGATGGCATTTATTAAATCATTGGTAAACTCTTCTGAGGAAACATACAATATATTCAGGTCACGCTTTGCAGCTTCATTGCCGATTGCTTGCAAGAGATGGGTTTTTCCCAGTCCCACGCCACCATACAGAAATAATGGGTTGTAGGCGTTCGCAGGACTTTCTGCGACTGCCTGGCTTGCTGCATGAGGTAAGCGGTTGTTGGGACCAACAACGAAATTATCAAAGGTATAGCGGGAATTAAACCGCATACCAGATGTTTTTGTTTGCTTTGTAGAAAAGCTCAAAGCAGTTTTGTTGGTTTCGGTTTTTGGAAGAGGTTCGTCAGCAGGACGAATGATAAATGAAATGGTTTGAGGGGCATCCATGATGCCAGTTAGCATCTTTTCGGCTGTTGTCGTCAAGCGGTTTTCCAACCAGTCTCTCGCATAGGCGTTTTGTACACCAATGGTAAAAATATTTTCCTGATGCTTATTTAGCTCAGTACCTTTTACCCAAGTATCAAAAGTGGCTTTGGGCATTTCCATCTGAAGCTGCCCTAGCGTTGCTTGCCAAGCTTGCCTTGCATCCATTCCCTGCCGGACCTACCTTTCTTGTTGATCCTGGTGCTATGATGTATTTAATAACACCCCCTTTGGTTGAAAAGTGGGATTATTTGTATTCAGTTGATAATCGTGTATTACTTTTGGGATGCCATCAAAGTTAATTTGGAGGCTTGCCCCGTTAATTGGACTTATGGAATTTTAGCAAAATTTCTCTTAATTAACAAGACTATTACCCTACGGGAGTATAAAAGAATCATTTTATTTAAGGTTTATTACCTTAACAAACCATGGGTATTAACGCGCAAAATTGTTAGCGAATAGAACGCAAGTTCTCGGACAGGGTTAGCGATAGAATTGTCCATATCCCCTATATATGGTTTCTGTCAGGGAGTTTTGGGCAAATCAAACTGATTGCACTTAATTATTTTAAAAAAACAAAATTATAAAAAAGTTTGGATGAGCAAAAACATACACGTATTTATGAATTAAGATTTTGATTTGGGCGCAATCATTACTTGTACTGCCCGGTGAGCGAAAGAAACGGCGTAGTTTGTCCCGCGATCCCAGGGATATACCTGGCTCATGCTTGCTAAGAACAGCCCGGGAAGGGGTGTTTCTATATGAAGTAGATTGTGTGAGTGATTGACGCGAGGGATTGGCTGCGCGTATGAGGTTTTGAATACCCAGCTTTTATTTATCCAATCTTTTGTGAATGATGGATTGATCTTTTTTAAACTTGGAATGAAATAATTGATAATCTCTTCATTTTTCATTGAAAAATATTTATGGGAATGGTCTAAATAATCTCCGCAATAGATCAGATGCTCTCCATTGAAATTGTCAGAAGACACATAGTTTGTGTGTTCCACCAATGCAAGGAAAGGAAAACCGGCTGATTTTGGCAAATTGAACCAGTAATAGCTCTCTTTAGAAAGTTGCTTTTTTAGAGACAGAATGACAACAATAGCGCCAATATTTTTTTGTGCCTTGATCTTATTAAGATATTCTCCTTTTAGTTGCGGGGTGACGCTGGATAAGGTCTTGGGAGATATTGTGGCTAACACTTTATCAAATATAAACTCGTTGTCTTCGGTAGACACTTCTATTTTCCCGTTTTTTAAAGATCTAATATTAGCTATACTCGTGTTGAAAGAAAACCGAACCCCTTTTATTGATAGTATTTCCGTAAATTGATCGAAAAATGATTGGAAGCCGCCTTCAAAGGTGCCTAACTTTGATGAACGGGCTTTGAAACGCGCCCAAAACCATGCCATATTTATTTCTTGGTAATAATCGCTGAATTTACCGATTAATAAGGGTTTGAAAAAAACCTTATAGAGATTTTTTCCATAATAACGTTTTATCCATTCACGGGCTGTATATTTTTCAAGAGGTTCCCAGCGTGAAAAATATTTGAGAAATATAGTAATGAGGCCAAACCGGACTTTATCTATCAAAGAAAAACCGGGAAATTGGAGGGCGGCGAGAGGCGAGTCGAGTGGATAAAAACCGCCCTGATGGTAAACAACTGTTTTCGGGCTGTGAAATTGTACATATTCGGATAATCCAAGCTCATTAATCAAGGAGAGAATTGACTTATCTGTTTCAAACCAGTGATGGTAATATTTTTCTAAAGACCAGTTCCAACCCTTTTCTTTAAAGCCTGCAGCCAAGCCGCCGGGTTGACTTTCCTGTTCAAATACGGTTACTTGATGACCCTGTTTATTCAAATCAAAAGCAGCAGTCAAACCACCAGCACCCGCTCCTATTACAGCGATTTTCATGATTTCCTTTCCATATTAGCTTGATTGATTTCTTTTCTCCAATCTAATCCAACTTTACCAAAAAATATACCACCGACAATAGTGATCGGAAGCCATAGAGCAGCGTGTAAAAGGAGTATGTAGCTCGCGGAGATTTCTGGGTTTACGCCAAATGCGGTTAACATTGCAATACCCGGAGCATCAAAAGTCCCAATGTACCCAGGGGTGGAAGGGATTGCAGTGAAGAGGTTCAAAACACCGTTCATCAACATTAGAGTTGAAAAGCTGACTCTAAATGGGAAGGCGCGCATAATGAACCAATAAAACCCTGTCTCAAACAGCCAAATAATAATCGATACGAAAAATATTTTTATTACATTCACAGGGGACGATAGAGAACGCAGTCCTTTGATAAATCTTTGAGAGATTGATTGAGCTTTTCCCCGCCAATTATTTGGGATTGTCTTCCCAATTATCATGAAAAGAATTTTTTGGGTTTTTTCTGGAAATATCGCAGCCAAAAGAAAAATAAATAATGCGCTAATAAAGATAATGGAACCCCACAGGGTTACTGTACGAATAGTCTTTGCGAACTCTATCGCACCGGGTAGAGTGGTGATCTTGGATAAGTTCAGGATTATGAACCCAAGCATGATTACTCCATCGATTATTCGTTCAATAACTATAGTAGCTAAAGAACCGGATACGGGTATTTCATATTTATGTTTTAGAACAATTGCGCGTAATATCTCACCAGCTCGAGCGGGGTAAATATTGTTTCCCATATAGCCGATTGTTACAATTGGAAACATGTCATTTATTGGAACCTCTTTTATGGGGCGTAAAAACAAATGCCAGCGAAAAGCACGAACCCAGACGGCAAGGAAATATATAGCGATAGCGGGAAATAGCCAGATAAATTTTGCGGATTTAATTCCTTCCCACACATCTGTTATCTGTAATCCACGCAGCGCTATAAATAAGAAAATGACGCTGATTAGTAAACCAACCCAAAGATGCCAGCGTTTCATATTAAAATTCTATCATGCTGAGTTCAAATTGCAGGAGTATATGTTGATTAATGAAGCCCATTCAACTAAAAATAATTATGAAAAGAGGAATGCGAAAGTAAATTTAAGGGTAATCTGATTAATCGGGTTTTGTGCTTGGTGAGCTTTTTACTCCGCTGGCAGGTGTTTTTACTGGCTCGCTTTTATTTTCTTCTTGTTTCGATTTCGTCTTTGGCTTGCTTGAGGAAACTGACCCGGAACTAGAGCGATGGTCTGTTGAATAGAAACCTGATCCTTTATAAATGACGCCGACAGGTGTGTACACTTTGTGCAGTGAGTTCTTTTTACACTCAGGGCATTTTTTGAGCGGATTATCGGAAAATTTTTGCTGCTGCTCAAACTGGAATCCGCAAGAGTCACAATGATATACATAAACTGGCATACTTAAAACCTCAAACGATTTGAATTAGGACTAAATTACATTAGATTAGTTTATGATTATATGCCAAATAAAAATTTTATGCGTAAGAAAGACATTAATTTGTGTACAATGAAAAATATATTCTCTTATTGGAAAAATATTAGGAGGTCGGTATGGTTACAAAACATGAAGTACGTGCTCCCCGTGGTTCGGAACTAACATGTAAATCCTGGCAAACGGAAGCGCCTTTCCGGATGATTCAAAACAATCTTGATCCTGAGGTTGCTCAGCGTCCGGAAGATCTGGTCGTTTACGGTGGGCGTGGGCAAGCGGCGAGAAATTGGGATTGTTTTGATGCAATAATTGACACCTTGAAGGATTTGGAAAATGATGAGACGTTATTAGTTCAATCTGGTAAGCCGGTCGGCGTTTTTCGGACACATTCAGATGCGCCGCGAGTTCTAATCGCAAATTCCAATCTGGTTCCGCACTGGGCGACGCAAGAGCATTTTGACTCATTAGTCGCCCAAGGGTTGATGATGTTTGGGCAGATGACCGCAGGGTCTTGGATTTATATTGGTACCCAGGGTATTTTGCAGGGTACATATGAAACTCTATCATCGTTGGCTCGTTTGCGTGGTTGGAACTCTTTAAAGGGAAAGTTTGTGTTAACAGCGGGGTTGGGTGCAATGGGCGGTGCACAGCCATTGGCAATTACAATGAATGAAGGAGCAGGATTGATCGTGGAGGTTGATCCGAAACAGGCACAACTGCAAAAAGATATTGGATATCTGGATGTAGTGGCTGATAACCTGGAAGAAGGATTGAGCCTGGTCCTTGACGCAAAAGAGAAGGGGATTCCGCTTTCTGTTGGCGTGGTCGGTAACGCGGCAGATATTTTTTCTGCCTTATTAGAGAGCAATGTTATTCCTGATGTGGTAACAGACCAAACCCCCGCACATGATTTCTTGATGTATGTACCAACCGGGCTAAGTCTTGCAGCAGCAGAGGACTTGAGGAAAAAGAATCCTAAAGAATATATACGCTTATCAGTTGAAACGATGACGAGTCATGTTGCGGCAATGCTTGAATTCCAAAAGCGTGGAGCAGAAGTGTTTGACTACGGGAATAACATCAGGCAGCGCGCATTTGATAATGGATTGAAGAATGCTTTTGATTTTCCCGGATTTGTTCCGGCGTATATTCGCCCATTATTTTGTGAAGGGAAGGGACCTTTTAGATGGGTGGCTTTATCTGGTGATAAAGAAGATATTTATAAAACTGACCAGGCGATCAAGGATCTTTTTCCGGATGATGAGCATCTTCACAGATGGCTTCAAATGGCCAAAGAACAGGTCCCGTTCCAGGGACTGCCGTCCCGGATATGCTGGTTGGGGTGTGGGGAGCGAGCAAAAGCAGGGCTGAAATTCAATGAGATGGTTGCCAGCGGGGAATTGAAAGCACCCATAGTGATCGGCAGAGACCATTTGGATTCAGGATCGGTTGCTTCACCAAATAGAGAAACTGAAGGGATGAAAGACGGAACGGATGCTGTTAGTGATTGGCCAATTTTAAATGCGCTTCTGAATGCAGTAAGCGGTGCTACTTGGGTTTCATTCCACCACGGTGGTGGTGTGGGTATTGGATTCAGCCAGCATGCAGGGATGGTGATTGTTGCTGATGGCACGCCAGAAGCTGCCGTGCGCTTGGAACGTGTGCTGACCAATGATCCGGGAACCGGTGTCATGCGGCATGTCGATGCGGGTTACAAGCTTGCGGTTGATACCGCGAAAAAACGTGGGATAAAAATCCCAATGATGAAATAAAATTAAAAAAGGTGGCGAAAGCCACCTTTTAGGTTTTATAATAACACCTCATTTATGGTAGCTGGTTGTTTGCAGCCCAATCTCCACCCAAAGTAATACGGATATCTACTCCTGCACTTGGATCATAGGTATTCCAGATATTAGCAGAAGCAACGTTCATCGTCTGAGCTAAAAAGGCGACAGTGTATGGTTTACCATTGAAGACCTCAATTTTTGTGGCTGGAGAATATCCGCCAGCATTTGCGACCTGGATCACATTGATACCCTGGCTTTGAAGATAAGCTGATGTTCGATCCCCCAATCCTTCTTGATTACTGCCATCCCAGATGACAATTGAGGCTGCTTCATCTTTCACGAGGGTCGAATTAGCGGATGGCACAGCAAGAGGAGCGCCAGAACCGCTGTTGGCGAAAAGTTCATCTCGAAGGACTCGGATCTTATCGGGAATCGGTTTTAGAATCTTTTCTCCGCTTGGTGACGTAGTAGGAATTGACATTTCGTAATTGATTACACCTTGTTTAATGTCACTTGTATTCAATTGAAGTGCAAGGAGGCCTAATTGGATAGCCTCCTGTAAATTCAGGTTGGTGTTTATGCCAGAAGATAAATCCTGGTAAAGTGCAGGTGCTTTTGCGATCAATTCAGAGATGTTGTGGTCATCAATAATACGGGATTTAATGGAAAGAATCACTTCCTGCTGTCTACGGGCGCGGTCTATATCGCCACCTTCAGTATGTCGTTCACGTGCGTAGGCAAGTGCAAGAGCGCCATCGAGCGCGTACATTTTGCCAGGTTCGAGGATTTCTTCCTGCGCCCCTCCGAATTTCTCGATTTTTACATATTGGTCGGGAGTAACTACTATACCGCCAATTTCATCAATGAAATCTATGAATGCATAAAAACTTATGACAGCATAATATTGAACAGGTACGCCGATGAATTGCTCAACAGTTTGGCGGGCAAGTTCAGCCCCGCCGCCTGGAAGATTATACGCGTCCCCATTGAAATAAGCTTCGTTGATGCGTCCGTAATCAAAGCCAGGGATATTTACCCAAAGGTCCCTTGGTATAGAAAGCATAGACGCTTCATTATTAATCGGGTCTATGCTGAGCAGGAGCATGGTGTCGCTGTGCGCTGTATCCCCGGCACGCCAGTCTGTATAATCCAGGCCTAAGATGAGGATAGTTACACGGCTTTTTCCGTCCCATGGTTCTGGGGCTGCAATTCCCGGAACAGATGCAGGCTGCGCTATACTGCTTGAATCCTGATCGGTGATTGCATCAAAGATGGGAATTCCCGGAAGATTAAGCATTGTCATGCCTGCCGTTAGATTCTTGATAAACCCAAAAGTAATTATGCTGGTTGTTATAGCAAGAACTACGAACACAACCAGGACCACTTTGGTGAGCCCATCCATTTCGCGGATCTTTTTTGTAAGTTTGTTGAAAAATTTCATATGTTTACTTGTGCACTCTTAAATTGGTAATAATTAATGGTTTTTGGTGCAAGTTTCAGACCAAAATAACAAGTAAAGGTTAATGTTATTGTGGTCTAGGTGGTGGAACAGGCAAGTCTTTATC
Source organism: uncultured Pelolinea sp. (assembly GCA_964540175.1). Classification (GTDB taxonomy): domain Bacteria; phylum Chloroflexota; class Anaerolineae; order Anaerolineales; family Anaerolineaceae; genus Pelolinea. The sequence continues at coordinate 12,516 of CAZILY010000016.1, forward strand.
TTTTGTTTCTTTCCATTTATCCCCTTCGTCGATCAGCATCACAGGAATATCTTCGACAATTGGGTATTTGCGATTGCAGTCTTGACATATCAGCCAGGTGTCTTTATATAATTTTAATAACCCTTCTTTTTCTCGTACACATGCAGGGCAACGCAAAATGTCTAAAAGGTCTTTGCTGACCATTTGAACTCCTTTTTATTCTTAACATTGATGGGAATTTTACCACCTCATATTTTTTTGAAGTGATAAATTAATCCTCGTTCTGTGTGGGGATACCAGTCGTACCTGGCCCATATTCATAAATTGCACGCCAGGGTTCGTAGCGAGTAAAAAAAGTATCATCAAAGAGAATATCACCATCTCTGGATACAGTCCGAGAAACAGTCACATCTGCACCTTCTGCTTCCCAATCGATTTGTTTGATCTCTCCAGAGTTAAGTTCTGTGTTCAGTTGATAAAGTGGTTTTTTTGGTTGAAGAGTGTTAATTGGGCCAGTCGTGGTCCATTTTACTGTTCGTCCATCATTAGTGGAATAAAATTTCCATGTCAATCTGTTTACCGATTGGTTGACATACGTTTCCATTAATAACCAATAAGGCGTATCGTTTTTAAATTTAAGGTCCACTAAGGGGATATACACAGTCGCATCCAATCCTGCTAAATTAGGATCCCGTATGTTGCCGGATACTTTTTCGTAATATGAGACACGGTACGCGTGTGGATGCCGCTCTGTAATTGGAAGACCAGTGAAAAATGCGGTACGGAACAGTGTGGTACTGACCTGGCAGACTCCGCCACCAATTCCTTCAATAGTCTTGCCGTTGTAAATAATCAACGCTTCAGAATAGCCGTTATCAAGACTTATCTCTCCCATGGCGTTTGCCATAGAAAAAACCTCTCCGGGTGGGACCAGTAATCCATGGAACTGATTAGCTGCAGTTTCAATATTATGGATGCGTGCCTGATCGGACCCGTAAAAATAGGAGCTTTCCTGATGTGCTAATTCTGTAATTCCAAGTTCCTGCGCAGAGGAAGAATCGCTTACTTCTGGTGTATGATAATCCACAGATAAGATTGCTTGATGATCTCCGTTGGCCAACACGTTTTGGATTATTTCCATGCTTGCTTTAATGTCTAGTGTGCGTCCGTTTTTCCCCGCAGAGAGCAGATCCAGCTTGCGAGTGTCATCATTGAAAATAAAACGGGGGTTTTCTGGGACAGAAATCACTTGTTCTGATATGGATTCAAGCATACCTAACAAGTAATCTTCATTGATTTGCGGAATAATGGAGGAAGCTTCTTCTCCGCTAATTTTAAACACAAGCATTGGCGCTAAATTTTCGGGAGTAATGGTCCATGTTCTTTTTAAATGCCCCTCATCTTCAGGTGTTTCAATAATAAATGGTTGATCCAGGATTTTCTGAGCAAGTGGGATGAACTCATTAGCGTCCATCATCGAGGGGTGTTGCTCATCTACCTGAAGATAAATTATTCCCGGCTTGGACTTCGTGAAATATTCACGAATAGTAGTCAGGGAAGTGTTCATAATTAAAGCTTGCCCGATTTGGCCGGTTGTGGCGGTGACCCGCGTGCCATCCACATTAAGACCAGCTTCAACCAGCGGTTGATCCCGCTCGTTGCCAATTTTCCGCAATAGATCTACAACTGCTCGTTCATCGAAAATAAGCACAGGGGTAAGGTCAATATGCGGAGCAAAAATAAACATCTGCTGCCACACCCATTTTTCGAAAGGGAAACTGCGCCCGAATTGAAAAGCTTCTTTCGCGGTAGAGGCTGCATCCAGGCGGATTCCTAATTGTGCCACTTCTACCGATATGCTTTCATTTAGATATTTTAATGTGAGGTCTTCAGAGTTAGAAAACTGGTAGGATTGCGTAAGTCGGACTTTGGCTTCGTTAACAGTTAATCCCCCTACGCAAATATTGCCTACATTTACTCCTGGAAATATTTTCCCGTAATACGTCAACTGGAAAATCGTGATGGCGGAAAATAGAAAAAAAATAAAAATAAAGATTCCTATACTTAGCGCGGTTAGTGCTTGTAAGATTAAATCAACTGTCTGATTATGAGGTCGTGAATTCCCATTGCTCATGATTTAAAAAATTATAGCACCTTGGTTGAAGCGAGAAAAACGTCAATTATTATGTCCCCAACCTTAAAATATTGCAAAAACTATCAAAATTCAGTGGTTTTTACGTGTTTGACCTTGACATGAGGAGAAGCACGCTTTAAAATACGTTCAGTTAGTTACCTCAAGTATTTGCAAATCAGCAAATCATTCACAATTGAATAACCGAGGTGAGCCTGAGAGGCCATTGCGAACAAGTTGAACCGGTGTTTGCCAGTAACGAAGGGAAAACATCGGTCATTTTGTCCCGGAACCCTTGACAGAAAAAAGGGTTGTGGTAGAATTTGCCTCTCGATTAAGAGACTGGACCTTAACAACTGAAGAGTGAAAGGAAGTAAACCTTTAAGTTCTATTGAGTTAAAAAATTCGTAATCTGCACCAGCAATGGTGTTAGTTTTTGCGGAGAGTTTGATCCTGGCTCAGGATGAACGCTGGCGGCGTGCTTAATACATGCAAGTCGAACGAGGAGCTATTATCTTCGGATGAGAGAATTCCTAGTGGCGAACGGGTGAGTAACGCGTTGGTGACCTGCCCCAAAGAAGGGGATAACAGTTCGAAAGAGCTGCTAATACCCTATGTTATCAGTTGGATTAGATGCCAACTGATTAAAGGAGTAATCCGCTTTGGGAGGGACCTGCGTCCCATCAGCTAGTTGGTAGGGTAACGGCCTACCAAGGCAATGACGGGTAGGGGACCTGAGAGGGTGACCCCCCACAATGGCACTGAAACACGGGCCATACACCTACGGGTGGCAGCAGTAGGGAATATTGGACAATGGGCGAAAGCCTGATCCAGCAACGCCGCGTGCACGATGACGGCCTTCGGGTTGTAAAGTGCTTTTAGAGGAGATGAGAAAGGACAGTATCCTCTGAATAAGCCTCGGCGAACTACGTGCCAGCAGCCGCGGTAAAACGTAGGAGGCAAGCGTTATCCGGATTTATTGGGCGTAAAGCGCGTGCAGGCGGTTTAACAAGTTGGATGTGAAAGCTCCTGGCTTAACTGGGAGAGGTCGTTCAATACTGTTAGACTAGAGAATGGGAGAGGGAGGTGGAATTCCGGGTGTAGTGGTGAAATGCGTAGATATCCGGAGGAACACCAGTGGCGAAAGCGGCCTCCTAGACCATTTCTGACGCTAAGACGCGAAAGCTAGGGTAGCAAACGGGATTAGAGACCCCGGTAGTCCTAGCTGTAAACGATGTAGACTTGGCGTTGGCGGAGTTAAATCTGCCAGTGCCGTAGCTAACGCGATAAGTCTACCGCCTGGGGACTACGATCGCAAGATTAAAACTCAAAGGAATTGACGGGGACCCGCACAAGCAGCGGAGCGTGTGGTTTAATTCGATGCTACACGAAGAACCTTACCAGGGTTTGACATGTAAGTGGTAGTGATCCGAAAGGTGAACGACCCCTCGGGGAGCTTACACAGGTGCTGCATGGCTGTCGTCAGCTCGTGTCGTGAGATGTTCGGTTAAGTCCGCTAACGAGCGCAACCCTCACTGTGTGTTACAAGTGTCACACGGGACTGCCGGTTTTAAGCCGGAGGAAGGCGAGGATGACGTCAAGTCAGCATGGCCTTTATGTCCTGGGCTACACACACGCTACAATGGTCGGTACAATAGGTTGCCAAGCCGCGAGGCGGAGCCAATCCCTAAAGCCGGCCTCAGTTCAGATTGCAGGCTGCAACTCGCCTGCATGAAGCTGGAGTTGCTAGTAACCGCAGGTCAGCTATACTGCGGTGAATACGTTCCCGGGTCTTGTACACACCGCCCGTCACGTCATGGAAGCTGGCAACACCTGAAGCCTGTATCCTAACCGCAAGGAAGGAGCAGTCGAGGGTGGGGTTGGTGACTGGGACGAAGTCGTAACAAGGTAGACGTACCGGAAGGTGCGCCTGGATCACCTCCTTTCTATAGAGATATCCGATCAACCGTCTACGGACGGGAGATCTACTAATGCCTTCAACCTCAACGGTGAAGAGGCGATAGAACTAGGAATTTCCTTTCACTCCTGAGTTGGTGAGGTACCCGAACGGGCCTTTAGCTCAGCTGGTTAGAGCGCGCCTCTGATAAGGGCGAGGTCTCAGGTTCGAGTCCTGAAAGGCCCACCTCAAAATTAACTTGGGGATGTAGCTCAGATGGGAGAGCGCTGCCTTTGCAAGGCAGAGGCCAGGGGTTCGAGTCCCCTCATCTCCATAAGATGAGTAGGAGAATATTGGAAAGAAAAGATAACGAAACCTAATAAGAAAAATAAACAAGTCGTAAGCAGGTAACAACCCGGCGATTTGTCGGGTTGATGTGTCTAATGAAGATTAATAATTGAATTGTTAGAAAGTGCTCACTGGAGCAGATGGAAAACATCTGCGGCAGTGAGCACGGGCTAACTGTGCTGGCAGAAATGCCATAGTACCTTAAAAAGTGAATAGTATGTAAGCCAAATTTAAAAGCAAAATTTTAATTTGATGATGGGAAAAACGATTAAAGAATGTCGAATTCTCCGCATCACGTTGAAGCTACTAAGAGCTTACGGTGGATGCCTTGGCGCTAAGTGCCGATGAAGGACGTGGGTCACTGCGATAAGCTTCGGGGAGTCGTGAACAGACTTTGATCCGGAGATTTCCGAATGGGGAAACCCACCGTTGCAAACCAACGGTATCCACAACTGAATATATAGGTTGTGTGAAGGGAACCTGGGGAACTGAAACATCTTAGTACCCAGAGGAAAAGAGATTATTCCCAAAGTAGTGGCGAGCGAAATGGGAACAGCCCAAACCGTGACAGCTTGCTGTCGCGGGGTTGTAGGACCTGGCATATGGAAGTTACAAAGTAAATCACTAGCAAAATGGTGTGGAAAAGCCAACCATAGAAGGTGATAGTCCTGTACGCGAAAGAGATTTACCTCCTGCTAGGCACCTGAGTACTGCCGGGCACGCTAATCCGGCAGGAATCTGGGGGGTCCACCCTCCAAGGCTAAACACACTTAGCGACCGATAGTGAACAAGTACCGTGAGGGAAAGGTGAAAAGCACCCCGACGAGGGGAGTGAAATAGATACTGAAACCGTAAGCTTACAAACAGTCGAAGGGCTAATGGCGGGTTGGTGCTCCAGTGAAAGCTGGACGCGCACCGCTATGCCTGACGGCGTGCCTTTTGGAGAATGAGCCTGCGAGTTAATCTTTGTGGCGAGGTTAAGGGAGTAACACCCGGAGCCGTAGCGAAAGCGAGTCTGAACAGGGCGTTCAGTCGCAATGATTAGACCCGAAACCAGGTGAGCTACCCATGGCCAGGGTGAAACGAGCCTAAACTCTCGTGGAGGCCCGAACCTACTAATGTTGCAAAATTAGGGGATGAGCTGTGGGTAGAGGTGATATGCCAAACGAACTTGGAGATAGCTGGTTCTCCCCGAAATAGCTTTAGGGCTAGCGCCATGCGTTAAATATTGGAGGTAGAGCACTGGATGGGCAAGGGGGCTTATAGCTTACCGACCCCAACCAAACTCCGAATGCCAATATTTCAGAGCATGGTAGTCGGACTACGGGAGATGAGTTTCGTAGTCGAGAGGGAAAGAGCCCAGACCATCGGCTAAGGTCCCCAAATTTAAGCTAAGTGGGAAACGATGTGGGATTACTGTGACAACCAGGAGGTTTGCTCAGAAGCAGCCATCCTTTAAAGAGTGCGTAACAGCTCACTGGTCAAGTGATCCTGCGCGGAAAATCTAACGGGGCTAAGCTTGGTACCGAAGCCATGGGTTCCAGCA
>CAZILY010000017.1:0-4934 GCA_964540175.1 uncultured Pelolinea sp.
TGGTGCTTCACATCGCCGACAGATGTACGTCCCGGCAGAAAAATGATCGTTGTATTCACCAGTAAAAGGGTCTTCAGTACCTTTATGTTCAATTATGTGGGCTTCTTCTGGAGTTAGAGAATTCAGTTTCATATTTAATCCTTTTGTTTGATTGTAGCGATCTTACTACCCAACACATATTAATCGTTTATTAGAATCCTTTAAAAAACGAGTCATTTATCCGCCCTTACCGCAGCTGCCAATGCGTTCTTCATTAGCATAGCAATTGTTAGTGGTCCAACACCCCCAGGGACTGGTGTAATCGCGGAGGCAACCTCTAATGCCTCTTCGAAATCCACGTCCCCTACTAAACGGTAGCCCCTTTTTTTACTGCTGTCTTTCACTCTATTAACACCCACATCAATAACAACGGCACCAGGTTTGATCCAGCTTCCTTTTACCATCTCCGGCCTTCCAATCGCAGCGACAAGAATGTCAGCTTCTTTCGTGATCAGAGGAAGGTCTTTCGTCCGTGAATGGCAGATGGTTATTGTTGCATTCTCTCTTAAGAGAAGGAGGGCGACCGGCATCCCAACAATATTAGACCTCCCGAGAATAACAACCCGTTTCCCTTCCAAAGTGTTTGTGTATTTTTTCAACAAAAAGATGATACCTGCCGGTGTGCAAGGTGTAAAAAGCGGCTGACGTCCTTTTTGAGCTAGTCGGCCAATATTAATTGGGTGGAATCCATCCACATCCTTTTCCAACGGGATTGTATTTAATATCCTTTCTTCTTCGAGTCCCTTTGGAAGAGGGAGTTGAACAAGGATACCGTGGATCTCAGGATCATGCGCAAGACCACTTATCACCCTTTCAAGTTTTTTCTGCGAAATGTCTTCAGGAAAGTTTATGGCAAAGGATTTAATACCTGCTTCATCACATGCACGATGTTTAGCCCGCACATACGATTGAGAAGCGGGATCCTCACCCACAAGAACCGTGGCCAAACCCGGAACGGGTAAATTTACCGCAGACCGTTCTTCCACCTCATTCTTTACTGCTTCCCTGATTGATCTTGCCGCAGCTTTTCCATCTATGACAGTCGCACTCATTTTTATCCTTCTTTCTGTTGCTTTTCGGATTATACATTACAGTGAATTCAATTCTCACATTGTGTAATTAGAATATAAAATAAGATAGAATACATCCATAATAATCATGACGAAAAATAAATCTGATTTATTAGCAATTGACCTCGGAAACACAAATCTAGCAATCGGCCTGTTCCAAGGCAGTAAACTCACTGAACATTGGCGTTTATCAACAGACCACAAGAGAATGCAGGATGAATACGGCCTTCAATTTCTCGGTTTGCTCGAAAACAGAGGAGTTTCACTGACTGAATTTTCAGGTATCGTTTTGTCCTCCGTTGTTCCACCCCTGACAGAAAGGGTAGTTCAAGCGTGCGAGACATACCTTGGACAAAAACCAGTTGTCGTCAGCTCAGATCTGAATCTGAACGTAAAAATCCGTTATGATGACCCAACTGCTGTTGGTGCTGATCGAATTGCAGATGCAGTTGCAGCCATAACTCTTTTCTCAAGCCCGTCTTGTGTGATTGATTTTGGGACAGCCACAACCTTCAATGCCATTAACGAAGATGTTGAATATTTAGGCGGAGCAATCCTCCCCGGGATTGGTCTATCAGCGGAAGTACTTTTCGAACGAACAGCCAAACTCACCTCAGTTGAATTGTCTGCACCACCCTCAATCATCGGGACAAACACACGCCACGCAATGCAATCCGGTTTGATCTATGGGTATGTTGCACTGGTAGAAGGGATGGTTAAGCGCTTTAAGCAGGAATTAGGAGATGAAACAGTTGTCATAGCAACCGGTGGTCACGTCCACCGCATTAGCAGCTACACAGATGTAATTGATCATATTAAACCTTGGCTCACTTTAGAAGGGCTGCGGATCATTTGGGAATTAAACAGGTGAAACATGAGTAACCCTATATATGGAAAGAAGATTGTAATTGGAATCACAGGATCAATCGCTGCATATAAATCCGCCGACCTCGTTTCCCGCCTTACAAAGCTTGGAGCAGAAGTAAACGCGATTCTCACCGAAGCTGGCGAAAAATTTATCAGCCCTTTATCCATCCAATCCCTAAGTGGAAAAAAAGCATATACAGAACAGGACCTCTGGGGTGGTAAGGGGCATGTCGTGCATATTAATCTTGCACGCACAGCAGACTTACTGATTGTGGCCCCTGCATCCGCGAATACAATCGCGAAAATCGCCAATGGAATCTCCGACAATTTGCTTACAGTTACTGTGCTCGCTGCGGTTTGCCCAATCATCATCGTACCGGCAATGGATGCGGGTATGTTTAAAAACTCAATCACGCAAAAAAATATAAACCTCTTGAAAGAAAGAGGGTTTATTTTTATCGGTCCCGCCGAAGGTCATCTCGCCTCCGGATTAAAGGGTCTTGGCAGAATGGTTGAACCTGTTGAAATTCTAAACATGATCAGATACCATCTCTCACGTTCAAATCCACTAAAAAACAATAAAATCGTTGTAACTGCTGGTGGAACACAGGAAGCGATCGACCCTGTTCGGATTCTTACTAACTATTCTTCCGGAAAACAGGGCTATGCAATAGCACAGGCAGCGTTGGACACTGGCAGTAATGTAACCCTTATTTCTGCGCCTACAACGCTTTCCCCCCCAACTGGTTGCACCTTAATCTCCGTGAAAAGTGCTGAGGACATGCACGCTGCTGTTCTTAAAGAGATCCTGGACGCGCAGGCTTTGATAATGGCAGCTGCTGTAGCCGATTTCCGCCCAAAGGTAACCAAAACAGAAAAGATCAAAAAAGATTCAGGAATGAATACAATCGATCTCAAACCCACCAAAGATATCTTGAAAGATGTCGCAGAAGTTAAGAAAAAAGAAGAGCTGAATCTCAAAGTGATTGGATTTGCAGCAGAAAGCAAAGACCTTAAAGTAAACGCCAAAGAAAAACTAAGCGATAAAAGAATGGATATGATCGTTGCTAATGATATTTCTGATCCACAAGCTGGTTTTAGAGTGGATACAAACAAGGTCTTACTGATATATTCAGATGGATCTACAGAACAATTACCCATGATGTCTAAAAGTGATGTCGCCGAGAAAGTTATACAGCATTTACAATCTTGGTTGATTGAAGGAGCCAAATAATACATGCGAATACTTGTATTTTCTGACATCCATTCAAATCTTACCGCCTTAGAAGCAGTTTTATCCATAGCGGGGAATATGGGTGCGTATTGGTGTTTAGGTGATCTGGTTGGCTATGGGCCTGACCCTAATGAATGTATTGAGCGAGTGCGTGGACTCCCCAATCTTTTATGCGTACGCGGCAACCATGATGCCGCTACCTTGGGCGAAGTAGACCAGCAAACCTTTAATCATGAAGCCAGTTTAGCGATCACGTGGACAAAGCGGATATTAAATGCTGAAAGTCAAGAATTCTTATTGAGCTTACCCGAAAAAATTATTGAAGGAGATGTCACCCTTGTCCATGGAAGCCCGCGTAATCCTGTGTGGGATTATGTGATGGATTATATGACCGCTGTGAGAACTTTCCCGTATTTCAACACCCGCATCTGCATGGTAGGGCACACACATGTTCCAGCCATCTGGAAGGAAGGTGTCGATAAACACCCCGCAGGATACATAATGGATTATCAAAAAACGCCCATTCTTTCTAAAACAATCCTCAATCCTGGTTCTGTCGGACAACCGCGTGACCATGACCCTAGAGCATCTTATGCGATCTTTGACTCAGATAAAAGCACATGGGAACTTCGCCGAATTTCTTATGATTACACAGCAGTTCAGGATCGTATTAAAACGAGCGGATTGCCCTGGCGTCATGCCCTCAGATTGGCAGAAGGTTGGTAAGGGAACTTTTTTATACATATTTTCGTCTTTATCTACACACAGAAACTTTTATCAAAAGGAGTAGAAAATGAAAAATAGTAAATTGTGGCTTGTAATATTGTCCGTATCTATAATGCTTTCTTCGTGCGCTCTCGCGCCAAACGCCGTTGAAAGTAGTTTGGATTATGAAGCGGAAGATAAAATAGGATTACCCATGACAGCTGCTGAAGCACCTCGGATGGAAATGTCAGAGAATGTGTATGAAGGAGATTTTTCAGCAGGTTCCAGTTCTGAATCTACAGGTATTAATGCTGAACGGATCGTGATCAAGAATGCCAGCTTATCTATCGTGGTTCTGGATCCCTCCTCAGCAATGCAATCGATCGTGGAGATGGCTGAGGGAATGGGCGGTTTCGTTGTCAATTCAAACATTTTTAAAACCACAACCAGTCAAGGTCTTGAGGTGCCAATTGCAAATATAACCGTTCGCGTTCCTGCCGAAAAATTAGATCAGACTCTAATTCAAATAAGAGCGCTCGTTGACAATCCGGATATTGATATCCTCAATGAAGATATATCCGGGCAGGATGTTACCAGCCAAGTAACCGACCTAGAATCCCAACTGCGTAATTTGGAAGCAGCTGAGAAACAACTGCTAAAGATCATGGATGATGCCTATCAAACTGAGGATGTCCTTGTAGTATTCCGTGAGCTGACATCTGTGAGAGCAGAAATTGAAATGCTCCAAGGGCAGATTAAATACTATCGCGAATCAGCCCAACTATCAGCCGTCAGCGTTTACCTGCAGGCAAAAGCCGCTGTAGAACCAATCACGATTGGAGAATGGCAGCCCGGTGTTGAAATTCAAAAAGCGCTTCAAGCGTTGATCAATGGCGGTAAGCTCCTCGTTAATATGCTCATATGGTTATTGATCCTCGTTGCTCCACTCCTGGCTGTAATCTTCCTGCCAATTTTCTTCATCATCCGCTACTTTAGAAAGAGAAAGCAGCTGAAGAAAA
>CAZILY010000017.1:5034-8762 GCA_964540175.1 uncultured Pelolinea sp.
ACAATCTAATTTTTTGATCATTGATAACTCAAGATTTTGCGTTCCTTTTAGTTCTTTAAACGCCTCAAGGAGTTGTGACAGGTTGGTAAGCATATAAATAAAAATATGGACCTTTTTTCAAAACTGTCAAAGTGTCTGTAAATATCCAGCGATACGGATCGCTATCTAAAAATATGAGTTCTTCCCCATAAACATATTTCATATTGTTTTCGATCAAATATTCGGTTACTGTCCCATCCTGTAATCTCCTGAAATAATCAGCGCTATTAATCAGGCCGTCAAGATTTAATATCGTTCGGTCTGGCACAAAGTACGCGGTCAAACCTCCTCCGGTCATCCCTATCACATCCCCTAGTTCTGTTTGAGACCTGACAAATTGCACCTCCCCATCGATATCATATTCAAGAGGAACTTGCCCATTAAGTGGAAACTGCTGGAGAATAGACAAGGAAAACATTCCCCATAAAATACCACACACAAGGAAAGTTGAAATAGAAGTAATTATTTTTCCCCACGACCTCTTTTCAATTATTTCAAGAAAAATAGTTAATAAGATACTTAAAAAAAGAATAATAAGAATCATTTCTCCTATCCAATACCAACTTTTTGCGTGTAAATACCCGGTTGATTTATATGATATTGCATGAAACAAAGCGCCTGTGAATATTGGGAGTAGAGTAAGAGTAAGTGCGTATTTTTTAAATTTTCCGGATTGTTTACCAAAAACGAGAAGCACAACAACTAAAATTGTTACCCCTGCAATAACCGAAATATTGACAGGGTCAAACACATTTTCCATTTGAGGATACCCAAAAAAAACCTTCAGTTTGTTAGCAGCAACGTCGAGTGGCTGCATAAGCAGCCAAAAAGGCCCTCTCTCACGGCTTGGATCAAGCAGCTCTTTGATCACTCCAGTAAAGGTTTTTATTGGTTGTCCATAAACGGTATTCGGCAGTGTTCCCCACCAGCGTTTTATTTGACCGCTGACAGGCATCGCTGTGCCAGCATAGCGATAATTAATAATTAGATAAATGATCAAAGTAATACTAATCGGCGAGAAATACCCCACTGCTCTACTCATCCAGATGCGCCAATTGTTTTTCAGAGAAACATCCTCTTTTTTTAATCCATTCACCAAATCTCTTTTTATAAGATACAAGTGATAGCCGCCGATTAAGAATAACGAGAAAGCCCAATCGATCATCACAGCAGAGCGCGGAAAACCTTTCAATACATGCAGAACATTATGTAAAACGTATAGAATTATAAAGATCAGCCCACTCGATAAGCTGATGGCCAGAAAAGGTTTAATGAAATACCTGATCGTTGTTTTTTCAGGATCAGATTCATAACAGTGAAAAAAATAAAGGAGCGTTGGTTTAATAACCAATGAAAAGCCGATTAGTAAATAAAGGAAGGACAAGTAATCAAAAATATTCTCGTTAGACTCTAATCTAAAGAAAAAACTGGCCGTGGCTGAAACCAGTATCAGCAGAAAATCAATCTGAGAAATATTACTAATACGTTTTTCCCGGAACACCAACCACACACCTGCCATAATTAATATGAAGATATTATCCAAGCGGCTTAAAAGAACACCCGCTCCGCATAAACCAACCCGGAATATTTCAAAAAAATGATTTTCATCACTCCCGCCCCACGATAACTTAGACAAAGCATATATTAAGGCTATCAGCATAAAAGCGTTCAGTCCAGTTTCAAGTCCCGATTTCGTAGTTAATTCATGAATAGGTGGAAAGAACATCCAGAAAATCGCTACTATCCAGGCTGTGGTTTTTGAAATATTTTTAAAAAATATCAAAAAAAGGAGGTAACCGGAAGCAGCATTCATTAGGATCTGAATAGCAGCAATAATCCTCAGAGGAAGAAAAAGGTCAACCCTTGCTAATGCGAAAACAGGCACACAAATAACCATCCACAAAGGATGAAACCCATTTGTTAACGAAAGACCATCAAAAGTGATCCCATTTCCTTCGGCAATATTCTGGGCTGTCTTAAAATAGTAGAAAGCATCATCCGTTAAATACCAGTTCATCAAATTATCTGGTTGTGATAAGAGAACAAATATCTGCGGCAGAAAATTCAGAATTAGAAAAAAAACAAAGATAAGAAGTTTTTTATTTTTCATAGCCATTAATTATACAATCCTTAGGTCGCATGAATATTCGTGGATTGTTTAACCAGGATAATTCCGAAGTCTTTCAATGTAAATATTTGGATATTATTTGCTTAATTACATCAGCATCAATTCTAGAGGAAGATTGCAAGATATTCTGCTCAAAACCTTCTTGGTGTAATAAATTCAATCTGGAAAGTAATTGATAGGTTAGGTCTTCTCCAACAATATGGATATTGCTTAGCAACAACATGGCACCTGCCAATATCGAGAACATTCTTCGAAATTTATTATTGCTAGTTAACAAAGGCGATGTTGCAATAAAAATGCTCAGACTGATCTGCGCAATGTAGAGTGTGCGGTATCTAAAAACTTGAAAATGGAGCACCGCGTTCAAGAAAACGATGACCAAACTGATTTTTTGGTATACGCTCAATTTTTTACTGTAGGCCGCAACAATCAGCGAAACCGTTGAAAAAACCAGTATAACTGAATTTGTCCAAGTTCCAATCAGCGAAATCTTGCCTTGGCCATCAAAAACGGGAATGAAAATCGCCAGAATATTTTTGAAAATATTTTCAGCGACCATGATAATTCTTTCAATACCTACCAGCGTCAGTGAGCTCTCATAATACTTGAATCCATACAAGTAACCGCTCTCAAAATAACTTCCAGCTTGTGATCCAAATATTATGAAACGAAAAAGAACATAAGTAACGATGACTAACAGTAATGAAATGATCGCGAATTTATTCCTTGAATCTTTTTCATTCTGAGTTATTAGAATATATATACTTACCAATGGTATGATCAAACCAGATTCTTTACTCATCACTCCAAGAAGGGATAAGATTATCAATATAAAAATATTTGGCTGATTTCGATTGCCTAAATAAACAAAGTAATTCAGAATAATTAATAGAAAAAAAGCAACAAACAAGGTTGGCCTATCAGAAACCCATGTAGCAGATGAAAGTGTGTAATAAGAAACTAAGCTAAGGCATGAGAAAATAAACGCTATCGACCGATCTGATTGCAGGTGGTTGATTAACCTAAATAACAGCAGAATAACTGTAATATGAAAAATGATATTTATCAGTTGATTGGGTCCTGAAGCAACACCAAAAACGCGATTGCCCAACCAAAGCGATAAAGAGTGTAAAGGTCGATAGCCATAATTACCAAAGCCCCAGTCCTGGATAAAAAATCTCAAGGGATTAGTTGTATTTTTCACCACAGAAAGCAAGACAAGATCATCGAAGTCAACCGGGACAAACCGCAGAGAGATATTAAAAAAAGCATACCCAATAAAAATTATCGATAAATAACACAGAATATCTTTACTTTTTGAGTTTAGAAACTCGACAAAAAACAGGGTCTTTTTTTTCATTCCGCCCTTTCTCTAATATAAATTAGATTCCATAAGTAATCATTAATAATCTCACCTAGTAACTCTATGTGGTTCACAAAATAATTATATATGCGTTTAAATGCAGCGTATTTTAAAGAGTCTAAACCTTAATGTTTTTATCAAATTACCATTTGTCAGTACAAGACTATGAAAAATATTCCCATTTATTTATTTTTCATA
>CAZILY010000017.1:8862-18333 GCA_964540175.1 uncultured Pelolinea sp.
AGCACCGGGTATAAAAATCCCGCACCAACAGACGCGCGAACATCCCTTACGGGAATGATAAATCCTTTAGGAACACCTTTCAGCTTGGGATCATGGCTCAAACTAAGGTGCGTCTTTGCCATACAGATTGGCAGTTCAGAAAAGCCAAGCCGTGTGTATTCAGCGATACGTTCTTCAGCTTCCGAGGAATACTCCACTCCATCCGCGCCATAGATCTCTTTGGCAATCGTTTCAATTTTCTGCTTGATTGTCCAATCCAAAGGATATAGAAATTTAAATTCGGAGGGTTGTTCTGCAGCACTAACAACCGCTTTCGCCAGATCCAAAGACCCTTTTCCTCCCAATGCCCAATGGTTGCTGATCACCGCATCCACTGCGCCACCTTCTTCTACGGCCATTTTTCTCACCAACTCCAATTCTTTCGGTGTATCTGTGTAAAACTGATTAACTGCCACCACGACCGGCACACCAAATTTTTTCGCTATAGAAATATGATGCAAAAGGTTTTTCATTCCTTTTTCAAGAAGTTCCAAATCTTCCCTTAAGTATGTATAATCAAGCGGTTTTCCGGCAGAAACAGTTGGTCCACCTCCGTGCATCTTCAGTGCGCGAATCGTAGCCACCAGCACAACAACAGACGGAATTAACCCGGAAGTGCGGCATTTTATATCGAAGAATTTCTCCATTCCCATATCTGCGCCAAAACCCGACTCGGTGATGACATAATCCACCAGTTTCAATCCGATCTTATCAGCAAGAATCGAGCTATTACCATGTGCAATATTCGCAAACGGACCAGCGTGCACAAACACAGGTGTTCCTTCCAACGTTTGCATTAATGTTGGTTTGATCGCATCCTTCATTAATACCGTTAACGCTCCTGCAACTCCTAAATCATCTGCTGTCACCGTGTTGCCCTGCTTATCCAACGCCACAACCATCTCCCCCAACCGTTGGCGCATATCTGCCAAATCAGTGGTTAAAGCAAGCACTGCCATAATCTCACTGGCAACCGTGATATAGAATCCAGATTGACGTTCAACCCCTTTTTCTGAAGGACTTTGCCCAATTGTAATCTCTCTTAAATATCGGTCATTCGTATCAATCCCCCGCATCCATGTTATCGTATCTGGATCAATATCCAGACGTACTAATCGGCCGCATTCCTCTTTTGTCAACTCATCTGGATTTGTCTTATTGATCCCTAATTTTTTTAATCGGTTGAGCATCCCCCTGGCAAAAAACCGGTTTCCGCTTTTATCCTCAGGAAAAAGGCGCTTGAACAATGCCTTATTTGATTGCCGGCTTTCATGAAAAATTCGGGTATCAATCGCTGCCGCCAGCAGATTATTTGCGGCAGTGATAGCGTGAATATCCCCGGTAAGATGAAGATTCAAATCTTCCATAGGTATCACTTGGCTATATCCCCCGCCAGCCGCTCCGCCTTTTATCCCAAATGTAGGTCCTTGGGATGGCTGCCGTATGCATGTGATAACACTTTTTCCAAGATGCGCCCCCAATGCCTGGCTAAGGCCAACTGTTGTCGTAGTCTTTCCTTCTCCTAATGGAGTTGGAGTGATTGCGGTAACATCGATATACTTACCATCTGGCATATCTTTGAGCCGCTCAAGAACTCCCAACCGAACTTTAGCCTTGTAGGTGCCGTACATTTCAATTTCTTCTGGAAGCAAACCAAGCTCCTCCGCAATCTGAGTAATTGGTTTTAATAAAGCTTCCTGAGCGATTTCAATATCCGCAGGAACTGGATCTTTGAGAATTAACTTTGTTGAAGAAAATTTATGCTTCTTTATTTTTATTCCCATAGGTAATTTTTTTACTTATTTTAGATTAATTTGACAAAATATATTATCTCATACTCTATTCGTATTGAATGGCTTTCAGGTTAGTTTTTCACCGAAAGTGGTTGAAATCTCTCTCCTATGCGGATTTTCAATATGAAATATCCCAATGCGACCATCAAGCAGATGATTCCGCCTGCATACCACACCCAATTAGGATTGTAATTGTCAATAACGATCCCTGCTGTCAACGGCCCGACAGCGGAGGCTATTCCCCAACCTAAGCGGTACGCAGCCATATATCGTCCGCGCATATCCTCCGGGGCTAAATTAGCGACCATTGTTTGTACAATTGGTGCAATTATCATCTCGCCAATTGTGATGATCACCATAGCAGCTAAAAACCCCAAATACATATTCATAAAACCATACATCGCAAAACCAACTGCATACAGCAAATTGCCTACTATCATTACACTTAATTGATGATACTTTTTCACCTTTCTTGTTACCCAGAATTGGAACATAACTACCATAGCGGCATTCAAACTCAGGATGTATCCAAATCCCTGAGGTGAAGTACCGTGAAAATCACGTAAATAAACCGAAAGCGTTGAGTTCATCTGCATATATACAATCGCGGTGAATGTCGTCAGGAAGAGAAAAGCCAAGAATAATTTATCTTTAAATACCTTTCTGTACCCGCCAAAAGATTGTAAAATACTCTCTTCTTTCTTTCCTTCTGGCGTTTTTGGCTTGGTCTCCGGTAGAGCAAAATAAACAATAATTGCAGTAATAATACTGACCACACAATCAATAATAAAGAGCAGTAGATAATTTATTCCTGCCAATACGCCACCAATGGCAGGTCCAATTGTAACTGCCAGGTTCATCGTTACTCGCAGAAGTCCAAACCCATCTGGCCTTTTCTCAACCGGGAGAATATCAGCAAGCATCGCCTGCACAGCGGGACCTCCAAAATTTGATATAAATCCAGTGAGGAAGGCAAGCAAATAAAACAATTCCCAGTCTTCCACAAAACCCATTCCTAAAGATGCGATCGCGCTGAAGACCAACCCGATGATGAGTATTGAACGGCGCCCATATTTATCAGCTAACGCACCACCTACCATACTACCCACAAAGGAAGAGAGGGAATGCACAGCGAAAATTGCGCCGACCTGCGTCAAGCCAACGTCAAATTTTTTTGTAATATAGAGTGAAAGAAATGGAAAAATGAGCGCTCCCCCAACCCGATCTATAAAAAGAGCGCCAATCAGCACCCAGAAGTTGCGGGGATACTCATTCATTTTTGATTGTATATTTTTTAGCATTGATTTTCTTTATTAATCATTTTTATCCTTTAGCGTGTATGCAGAAACCTTATCACCAACTTTATACTGAAGCAATCCAAAACAAATAACTGCTATAATCGCCAGAACCCCTGAAAAATACCACACCCAATACGGGTCATAATTATCCATAACTAAACCAGCCATAAAAGGCGCAACACTATTGGGTATCGCCCATCCTAATCCAAAGACTGCCATATACCGCCCGCGCATGTTCGCCGGTGAAAAGAACGCGGCCAGAGACTGTGCAACCGGCATATGCACCATTTCCCCAATGGTTATAATCGCCATACCAATAAAGAACATCGCATATGTATTCACAAACCCATATAGGATAAAACCGATTCCATATAAAGCGGAAGCAAGTACCATCATTAGCATCGGTGAGAATATTTTTATATGCTTTGTGATCCACAATTGAAACAAAACTACCATTGCGGCATTCATGCTCATCATATAACCAAAACCCTGTGCGGGAACATTATGCACACGATTTAGGAATACAGGCAATGTGCTGTACATCTGTGTATACACCGAAATGACAATGACCATCGCAAAGATAAATGCCATGAATATTTTATCCTTCACGACCTCGCGATATCCCCCAATTATTTCCAACACTGATTCCGATTTTGCACCCTCAACATCAGCTGGCTTTGTTTCCGGTATCGCCCAAAGAACAATCAGGGCAGTGATCGAGCTGGCGCACGCATCGATAATGAATAAGAGCAGATAAGAAACGCCAGCCAACACCCCACCGATTGCTGGGCCAAATACCATGGCCAGGTTCGCGACCACGCGTAAAACGCCGAATCCTTCCGCTCTCTGTTCTCCTTTTAATAAATCCGCAACCATTGCTTGTCGAGCAGGATGCCCAATATCAGAGAAGATCCCTGCCACTAACGCTAATAAATAGAACGCAGATAAATCCGTCACCAATCCCATCAATATGCCGGTAACCGCGCTGGAAACAAGCCCAAAAATAATGATGACTTTTCGGCCAAATTTGTCTGCTAGCGCGCCCCCTACCATACTACCAATCAGACTGCTGATTGACCACAAACCAAAGATCAGTCCAATTTCTGTCATTCCTACATTGAATTTTTGTGCGACATATAATGACAGAAAAGGAAAGATTAATGCCCCGCCTAGGCGGTCGATAAACGTTGAAGCAGCAAGAATTCTGAATGATTTAGGAAAAGCAAAATATTGTAATTTAAGTTTATTGATCAAACACCCCTCCCTGTTCTAAATTAGTATGAAATTATACTTGCTATAGTGAAAAGACCAATTTTTTATATGAATCAACTTGTTTAAATTGTGCAGATAGAGAATCCTCTTTAGATGCTTGCGTTATAATCAGTGAAATATGATGCGAAATTCTTATCTGCCTCCTTTTGGAAAAATTCTAATCTCAAGCATTTTCTTAACTATCCTTGGCGGGGGGGGGCTGGCATTTATTTTCATATTTTACGAACCGACCTTAGGACCCCGCTGGATGTTCTTTTTCTTTCTCACAATAATTGGGTCAGGTATCGCACTTCCAATTAGTTACCTCATTCAGCGCCGATTTGCTAATCAGGTTGTTCTGAGTAAAGTACTTATCCGTGAGGCGATCTTTTTCGGTGTCTTCCTTACTCTAATCGCCTGGCTGCAGTTAGGACGAATCTTAACAAACTTGATTATTATCATCATTTCTATCGGATTTATACTATTAGAAATGCTCCTCAGGATGGCAGAAAAAGCGACCTTTAAGGCAGACGAAAATGCAGAAAGTTGATCTCAGTACTATTCCATCAGTTGATACTGTCCTGCAATCCCCCACCGCGGACACATTGATCAACATGGCAGGCAGAGACTTGGCCGTAAAAGCCATTCGGCAGTCCCTCGATCAAATTCGCGAGAAAATGCGTTCTGGCTTTCCTTTACCAGATGCTACTATGATCATTAAGGAAGCGAATAAATTTGCAATGGAATGGATCCTGCCATCTTTATTTCCTGTGATCAATGCCAGCGGGATCATCCTGCACACCAATTTAGGCCGCTCGCCATTGAGTGACGACACTATTAAAGCCATGCAGACTGTTTCCGCCAGCTACAACAATCTCGAATTCGATCTCCATAAAGGAAAACGGGGGAAAAGGTCTACACACGCAGAAGAAATTCTGAAAAAATTGACCGGTGTGGAAAGCGCGCTGGTAGTAAATAATAATGCAGCTGCTGTCCTTCTTATTCTAACCGCACTGGCAAAACACAAAAAAGTCATAATCCCAAACTCGCAGCTTGTTGAGATCGGCGGAGGATTTCGTGTTCCAGATGTGATGCGGCAGTCTGGCGCAAAGTTGATTCCCATTGGAACAACCAACCGCATCCATTTATCTGATTATGTTCAAGCACTTGAAGATGGAGCCTCATTAGTCCTCAACGCTCATCACTCAAATTTCAAGATCATTGGCTTTACCACCGAACCAAAACTCGAGGAAGTGGTGGCAGCAGCCCACAAACACTCTGTGCCTTTTATTTACGATCTCGGTTCAGGTGCAATGTTGGATACCAGATCTTATGGGTTAGCACATGAACCCACTGTACCTGAAGCAATTTCAGCGGGCGCAGACATCATCTGTTTTTCAGGTGACAAATTACTGGGAGGACCGCAGGCAGGCATTATTATTGGCAGATTAGATCTCATGAAAAAAATTAAGCGTCATCCATTAGCACGCGCTGTGCGTGCGGATAAAACATGCCTATCAGGCATCTCTGCCACACTCATCCATTATCTAAAGGGAGAAGCAGAAGACAAAATTCCAATCTGGAAAATGATCGCTCTAGACAAGGGCGCGATCCATCAAAGAGCTCTTGGATGGAAAAAATCAATTGATCAGGGAAACGTTATTGACGGATATTCAATGGTAGGGGGTGGAAGCCTTCCCGGAGAAACTCTTCCTACATATTTATTGGCACTTGACATTCCTAAAGCCAACAAATTTCTTGCACGCCTCCGTGCTTTACCTTTTCCAATCATCGCTAGAATTGAAAACGGACAGGCGCTATTTGATCCCCGAACTGTCCTTCCAACCCAGGAGAAGGCATTCTTGCTTGGGCTAAAGCAAGTTCTGCTGAATCAAGAATAATTATTATGAGATATAACCAATGAAGAGAGACCTTGACCGCTTGATGGAGGATCAAAATATAGACGCGTTGTGGATCACAGGCAGCCTGCAAAACAATCCTGATATGGTCTATTTCACCGGTATCCAACATGTCAACCAGGCCAACCTTTTCAAACTCCGCGGGAGAGACCCCATTCTTTTTCATTTAGTAGACATGGAACGAGAGGAAGCAGCCAAAACCGGACTTGAAACCCATTCCTATTTTTCTAACAAGCCATTGAATGAATATCTTCGGAAAAACAATGGCGACCTATCCGCAAGTATTGCTGCCAGAATAAAGGAAACGATGGAAGAGATGGGGTTGACCGCCGGTCGAGTTGCGATTTCTGGAATGATTGATCTAAGCTACGGTTATTCATTAATTGAGCAATTAAAATTGATTCTCCCAAAAATTGAGTTTATTAGTTTCTTCAAAGACAGTGTGATCGCCCAGGCTCGGATGACAAAAAGTTATCAGGAGGTTAAACACATTCGGAAAATGGGCAAAATTACAACCGAAGTGGTTGGCCGTGTCCAGCGCTTTCTGCAAAAGCAAATTATCATCAATGATTATCTTGTTTTCCCGGATGGGACACCCGTCACTGTTAAAGACGTGAAGAGCCGTATCCAATTATGGCTGGCTGAATTAGGTGCGGACAACCCAGAAGACACAATTTTTTCAATCGGTCGAGATGGAGGTGTCCCACACAACAGCGGCAGCCCTGATGATGTGATTGAACTGGGAAAACCAATTGTTTTCGATATCTTTCCCTGTGAGGCGGGCGGTGGATATTTTTACGACTTCACACGTACCTGGTGTCTGGATCATGCTTCAAATGAGGTAACCCTTCTTCATCAGCAGGTACTAAGCGTCCACCACAGGATAATTGATGAACTTCAGGTAGGGCAACCATTTAAACAGTTTCAGGAAAGAACCTGCCAATTGTTCTCGGAAATAGGGCATGAGACAATTGCAGATAATAGCAATACCAAAAAAGGATATCTACACAGCATAGGACATGGATTGGGAATGAATGTCCATGAAAAGCCTTTCAGCGGCATCACATCCGCCCCGGATGACCTCCTCATACCAGGTGTGGTATTCACTATTGAGCCAGGTTTATATTATCCAGAAAAAAACATGGGCGTTCGCATTGAAGATACAATATATCTAAATGAAAATGGGCAATTTGAAATTCTGGCGGATTACCCATACGATCTTGTAATCCCAATAAATAACCATGAATCCTAAAAGTTCTAGAAAAAAGAAAACCCGGATCCTCGCGATTGAATCCTCTTGTGATGAAACCGCCGCAGCTATTTTGGTGAACGGTACACACATCTTATCCAATGTGGTCGCTTCTCAGATCGAGTTGCACGCACAATATGGCGGCGTCTTTCCAGAGATGGCATCCCGCGAACACGTCCTCGCGATCTACCCGGTTGTTGAGAAAGCCCTGCGGCAAGCGCATTTAGAGCTGGATGAACTTGATGCCATCGCAGTCACTCGCGGCCCCGGACTAGCCGGATCACTTGTGGTAGGCATGAACATGGCTAAAACGCTCTCTATAGGCAGTGGGCTGCCTTTGATCGGCATTAATCACCTGGAAGGACATGTTTATTCCTCATGGATCAATATTGATGATGATAAAGATATCGTCCCACCGGAATTTCCCGCCATCGCTCTGATCGTCTCCGGCGGTCACACATCGCTGATCCTGATGAAAAATCATCTAACATATGAGCACCTTGGCAGCACATTAGATGATGCTGCGGGTGAAGCATTCGACAAAGTCGCTCGATTATTAAACCTCCCGTATCCAGGAGGGCCATCCATCCAAAAATCTGCCGAGCGCGGGAGCGCGACAGCTTTTCAATTCCCTCGTGCACGATTGGGAGGCAGCTGGGATTTTTCATTCAGCGGATTGAAAACCGCTGTTCTGCGAGAAGTAAAGAAACTACAATCTCAAGGAATAGTTATCCCTGTTAATGATGTCGCTGCAAGTTTTCAAGCAGCTGTGATAGATGTTCTTGTGGAAAAAACTTTTGATGCGGCTGAACAATCCGGTGCGCAGCACATTATTGTGGCCGGGGGAGTATCAGCGAATCGCCCATTGCGCAAGGCGATGACCAGCCAAAAACAATATCAAGTACACATCCCTCCCTTAAAACTGTGCACAGACAATGCCGCGATGATCGGCACCGCCGGGTATTTTCGTTTCATCAATGGGTTCAAGGATGAGCTTGACATAGACGTACTGCCTAACTGGCCGCTCGTTTAAGAAAACGATGGGCGTTTGGGATGAGATCATCAATTCTAGTATTCAGGAAAATGTTGGACAAAGCGAAGAGAGCAAAAACAGCTGTCCAGAATTTGGAGCAATTTGCTCACAATGTAAATCTGCACACTTAGAATATAATGGCACGCTTAATCTTATTTGCCCAAAATGTGGTTATGAAACAGCAGCTGGATTTACCTGATAACAACCAATAACCCCTGGATTGGGGTAGTGAAAGGAATAATATGGACGCAAAAGTAATTTGGAAAGAACGAATGAGTTTTGAGGGTACATCTGATTCTGGGTTTAAAGTGCCGTTGGGGACCAGCCCGAACGTAGGGGGAGATAATGACGGTTTCCGCCCTTTGGAATTATTGGCGGTTGGTTTGGCTGGCTGCACCGCCATGGATGTGATCTCTATTCTGCATAAAAAGCGGCAGAAAATTGATAGTTTTGAGGTTAAAGTTCACGCTGATCAAAGTGATGAACACCCGAAAGTATTTACTCATCTAGCAATTGAATATGTGATCAGCGGAAAAGATATTTCCCGCGAGGCAGTCGAAAGAGCAGTTGATCTATCCGCAAATAAATACTGCCCCGCGCAAGCTATGCTTAAACAAGATGCACCGATGGAAATGAAAGTGACCATCTTGGAATAGTTTATTCTAAGATTTGTTATTTAACCAGCTCGCAGCTTCACCTGGAAGATCCTCGATTGTTTTCTCCACCCTATCATCTTTTAGAATTGGAAGTGAATCTAAAAATAAAGACCCATATTTCTTTGACAACACGCGCCTGTCCAGCACAGCCACCACGCCCCGATCTGATTGGGTGCGAATCAGCCGCCCAAATCCCTGCCGAAACCGCAGGATCGCTTCCGGTACTGTATATT
>CAZILY010000018.1:0-4226 GCA_964540175.1 uncultured Pelolinea sp.
CAATGACGCTTTTATCACGTGATAACATATTCCTATTCAATCCGCTATCAAGACTGAATGACGGAAAGACGGCATTCATTATTTTTGCTAGTATTAATTTGGCGGGATGAATTGGCTCAAAAATATCCAACACAGGAGCAGAAGCAATTAAACCGTTAATATCGGGGTTAACCTGGATAGAATACTCAAGTGCAATTAAGCCGCCTAGACTGTGCCCGTATATAAAAATAGGCAGGGATGGATATTTGTTCTTTGCATAAGAAATACCCGCAGATACCAACTCATCAAAATCGTCGTAATCTTTTATATGACCCCTTTGGCCACCTGATTTTCCATGCCCTGGAAGGTCAAAAGATAGAATAGAAAAACCTTCATTCAAAAAATAGTTTGCGAAATGTGTGTTGTATCTTCCACTATGTTCACCTAATCCGTGTATTAAAACGATCACGCCTTCTACGGTTTTTTCTGCTTCCCAAAGTTGGCTGAATATCTGATAACTGCTTTTAGCTTCCAAAGCAATACTGATGGTTTTCAAGTTTACTCCTTGTGATAAAATATTTTGTTCTATTGTTTATGAACTTACAATTAAGAAATTAGCTATAATTTATTAAATCCATTCCGCATTTTAGATAAATAACAGGAAACTAGAAGTATATTACTAATGAGAGCAAACGAGAAACAAATAAGTGATGTTCTTGACCGTGCAATCACGGGAGATGAGGAAGCATTCAGTGTTCTTTATCAGGAGAATGTAAAAAAGATTTACAACTATATTTATTATCGTACTGGCAATGTCCATGACGCGGAAGATCTTACTGCTCGTGTGTTTCAGCGGGCACTAAAACATATTTCGAACTATAAAAAAACAAAAGTGCCTTTTTCTGCGTGGTTGTATCGGATTGCCCACAATTTAGTAGCCAACTGGTATCGCGATAATAGTAAGCACAAAAGAGAATTGCCGATTGAGGATCATTCATACATTGAGAGTAAAATTGATGTTCCAGAGAAACAAATCGAGAAACAGCAGGAGGTGGAGAAATTAATTAATGCTATCCATTTACTTCCTGGTGATCGGCAGCAGCTTCTTATTTTGAAATATGTAGAGAATATGTCTAACAAGGATGTTGGATTGATTATGGGGAAAAGTGAAGGGGCGATTAAAAGCCTTTATCATAGGACATTAAAAGAATTACGACGCTATATTGTTGATGTCAGCGAAATTATTTAGGATAAAAAGATGAAGAACGAAATTGATAATTCAAAACTAGAAAACGAATTAGATGGTTTCCTAAATCCTGTTTCACCATCAAGGGATTTTATTAATGAATTGCAAACACGACTAAGGTTGAAAAATCCAGTTGCGGTGGAATATCCGAATTATTTACTTCCAATTGTTTTAGTGTCAACTGGATTATTCTTTGGCGTTGGAATTATCTGGGGAATAAATAAGATTTTTCGATTGATTTCATCAACTGAGAAAGAATAATAAATTAAGAGGATTGTTTTGGTGGGACATATGACTAAGATCGTTTTTATGGGTTCTCCCCGATACGCGGAGATTATATTAAGGGAGCTTTATGAAAGATTTGATGTAGTAGGTGTTGTTACCCAACCCGATAAAGAAGTAGGGCGCGGGAGGTTAATCCAGCCCCCCCCAGTAAAAAATTTTGCAATAAAAATGGAGATTCCTTTTCTACAACCGAAGAAATTGGCAACAGAGGAGGTTAATAATATTCTCTCGGAATGGGATCCGGATGTAATTATTGTCGCAGCTTATGGGAAGATCCTTCGAGCTAACATCTTGGAATGCCCAAGATTTGGATGTGTAAACGTCCATGCTTCATACTTGCCGAGATGGAGGGGCGCATCTCCCATTCAAGCTGCGATTTTAAATGGTGATCAAGCCACTGGCGTTACAATCATCAAAATGGATGAAGGAATAGACACAGGAGACATAATTACGCAAAAAGAAGTTAAGATTTCAAAACTTGAAACGGCCGATTCTTTAACGAAAAGATTAGCAGTAATTGGAGCAAAAATATTGGTTGATATTCTGCCAAGATATATAGAAGGGGAAATTATTTTAGAAAAACAATTATCGAATTTTTCCACATACGCAGGAATGATCAAGAAACAAGACGGATTATTAGATTTTCAAAGAAGGGCGGAAGAACTTGAAAAACAAATTAGAGCCTACGATCCATGGCCGATTTGTTACTTTAATTGGAATGGAAAGAATGTGAAAGTATATACTGCAAGTGTGTTAAAAACACATCACTTGAAACCAGCTCAAAGAGGGATCATTGATAAATATCCCTGCATTGGAACTAAAACTTATGATTTGCAAATAGAAAAGATCCAAATGCCTGGGAAACAAAAAATCGATGGGAATGTATTTCTCAATGGGGCTCAGGGTTGGGCTGAAAAGAATAGTGAAAGAATAAATAAATATAAGTAAAGGAATAGAAATGAAAAGTAAATTATCTCTTTCCAACAAGATTGGCGCTATTTTACTAACAATAGTTGTCGCTCCCTCATTACTCATCTCTCTTTTTACAATTCCATTTGAGTTTGTTGTTTTTGAATCTGCTAGTTATTATTCGGTACTTGAGGATGATCAATACAAAAATGAATTCCCGCGTGTTATTTCAGTAATTATTACGGATCAATTATTAACTGCTAATGAAAATAGCACACCAGCGATTCTTGAGAATAAGGAATCGCTAAATTCAATTCTTGTAAATTATCTTCCTGATGAGTGGGTGAATGGAATATTTAAAGATGTCATCGACCAGGTGATTGCGTATCTTAATTTCAAAACCCCATACACATCCATTGAAATTGATATTAATGAACTTAAAAATGCTTTGATAGTAAATAGCTCTTCAATATCTGAAAAATACTTAGTTTCATTAGGCAATTGTACGGTCGAAGAAAATTCAGAGTTGGTTGACAAAGAGACAATAGATTTTTATGCTCTACCTTTTTGCAAACCCTCAGAGAAGAACACAAAAAATGTTTCAGGTGCGTTATCTATGATGATTGAAGATAAAGTAAACCAACTGCCTGCGTCGGTCAATTTGCTTGGGGTGATCCCTGGAGGAATGATCTTGGGTGAAAAGACTTTTTATTATTACAGTATTGCTCGATGGATTTTCAGGTTGCTGCCATTTGCAACTTTGTTGCTGCTGATTCTGTTGGCATATCTTCTTAGAAATAATAAAAAAATCATGCGAAAATGGAGCGGCATAATTCTCACTGTAATTCCTGCCTTGATTCTAATTAGCTTGTTGGTAATTCTCATAGGATTTGACCAATTTATCGGTTTGATATTTAATCGCTACTTCTCACAAGTAATAGCTGGTTTTGGTGACGTACTTTTGGGGATGATACAAGAAGTAGGCACTCAAGCTTTGCTGTGGGTGATTGCAGTCTCCGGTTCTGTTCTGCTTTTGGGCTTGGTGTTTCTTTTATTTGCACGTTTTACAAAACCTCAAAATGAGGTAACTGAGGAAGGTGATCAAGAGACGATTCCAGAAAATGAAGAGGCTGTCTCAGAAAAGGAAATCGTACCAGAGACTATAGAGGAAATTGAAGAACAAGAAAAATTAGCAAAAAAAGAATAATTAGAAGAAACCGAGTAAATGGAAGACTTATTTATTAAATTCCTGCTTCCATTTATAAATTGTATTTAATGCCTCAATAGGACTTATAGATTCGATATCCAGTTCATCTAATTTATCAAGTAAGGGATTGCTTTCTTTAAACAAAGTAGGTTGTTCAGGAGTAGGTTGTTTGCTATTAAAGATTGGCTTTTCGCCTTCCTTTTCAAATTGATGTAAAAGATCATTTGCCCGATTGATCACGGGATTGGGGATACCTGCTAGCTGAGCAACATGAATCCCGTAAGATTTATCACATCCCCCTTCAATAATTTTGTGGAGGAAAACAACCTCATTGTCAGATTCGCTGACTGCGACATTGTAATTACATACTTGGGGGAGGAATTCGGGCATCATAGTTAATTCGTGGTAGTGAGTGGCGAAGAAAGTGCGTGATTTTAGTTTTGGGTGGTTATGAATATATTCAACCACAGCCCAGGCGATAGATAAACCATCATAGGTGCTTGTGCCTCTTCCTATTTCGTCGAGGATTAATAGGCTGTGGGTTGAGGCATTATTCAAAATATTTGCCATTTCAACCATCTCGACCATAAAAGTAGATTG
>CAZILY010000018.1:4326-18069 GCA_964540175.1 uncultured Pelolinea sp.
AGGCATTATTCAAAATATTTGCCATTTCAACCATCTCGACCATAAAAGTAGATTGCCCTGCGTGAATTTCATCCTGCGCGCCGATGCGTGTGAAAATCCGATCAACCATTCCAATCTTAGCAAAAGAAGCGGGTACAAAGGATCCGATTTGTGCGAGTAGTACGATGAGGGCCACCTGCCTCAAATATGTGCTTTTACCACTCATATTGGGTCCGGTTATGATATGAATCAAATTATCATTATCGATCCTTGTGTCATTAGGAATGAATGACCCTGCTTGCAGGGTTTGTTCAACCACAGGGTGCCGGCCGTCTTTAATCTCAAGCGAATTATCCGCAAGAATTTCAGGACGTTTGTAATTATTTTCTGATGCAATTTCAGCCAGGGAGAGGAACACATCCAATTCCGCAATAAATTTTGCCAAATTCCTAAATTTATTTTGTGATTTTGAAAGTGTTGCACATAAATCCAGGAAAATCTGGTTTTCTAATGACCTGATCTCTTCATCAGCATTTAAAACGATTGATTCGAATTCCTTTAATTCTGGCGTTATAAATCTTTCGGCATTAACGAGTGTTTGTTTGCGAATGTATTCATCAGGAGTTTTTTCTAAATTGCTTTTCGTGATCTCAATATAATAACCAAACACTTTGTTGTAACTGACTTTGAGGGTTCTAATTCCATGCTTTTCTTTTTCCCTTTTTTCTAAATTTGCGATCCATTCCCGGGCGTGCTTTGATGCATTCGTTACTTCATCTAAAGCAGCTGAAAAACCCTCCTTAATAACGCCTGTATGCTGCAGAGTAGCTGGTGGTTCATCTGAGATTGATTCATTTAAAAGCGCCAATTCAGACTCACATAATTCAAGTTGAGTTTTATTAATATTGACCAAAGAAATATTTTCTTTCAGAATTGACAAAATCTTTGGGGCTTTCGTTAGCGTTTCACGCAGAGATACTAAATCACGAGGTGTTGAATGGTATGTATTTATGCGGTTGGAGATTCGTTCAATATCAGAGAAATTTTTGATATGTTTTTGCAGTTCAATTCTAAGAAGCCCGTTATTGAAAAATAAATCAACAGCATCCAGGCGTTTATTAATAGAATTGGCATTTGTCAGGGGTTGGTTAACCCATTGGTAAATACGTCTTTTTCCCATAGGTGTCACTGTTCTGTCGATGACACTTAATAATGATCCTTTTTCATCAGTCCGGCGAAGAGTTTCCGTGAGTTCAAGATTCCTTCTTGTTGATTGATCCAGGATCATAAAATCATCTAATGAATATGTGTTCGGCGTCTTGATTGAATCAACGACAGAAGAATCTGTTTCTTGTAAATAATTTAATAATCCTCCTAATGCACTTACAGCGTATGGTTTATCTCGTAACCCAAACCCATCCAAAACGGTAATTCCAAATACCTGTTTGATCGTGTTTTCACTTTTGCTGAATTCGAATTTCCAGTCTGGTAAAGTGGTCACATGGTATTTATTAAATAGTTTGAAAGAAATTGACTCTGAGAAAATAATCTCAGCGGGATTGATGCGGCTAATTTCTGCGTGCAGTTTGTTGAAGTTAGAATCATCAGAAAATTCAGTGACTCCTGAATCTCCAGTTGAAATATCTAAAAAGGCGAGGCCAATTTGATTTTCGGCACTGAAAATAGAGAGCAGGAAATTATTTTTATCTGATTTAATCAGTCCCCGTTCAATTACAGTTCCTGGTGTAATAACTCTAATTACTTCCCGGGGGAATAACCCTTTCTGGGGGTGTTGACCGATTTGTTCACAAATTGCAACATGATACCCTTTGTCGATCAATTTGCCAACGTAATTATCAGCTGCATGGTATGGTATCCCTGCCATTGGGATACGTTGTGTCTTTGACACTTTTCGGGAAGTCAATACTATATCCAAAACTCTTGAGGTAATTTCAGCATCATTATCAAATGTTTCGTAAAAATCACCTAAACGAAAAAACAGAATAGCATTCGGATAATTTTTTTTAATATTCAAGTATTGAGTTCTAACTGGAGTTGTTTTTAGGGCTGACATGTGAATGGGATTCTTTCCAAACTATAATTCTGGCTCAAATTTTAGATCCAAATCGCGGGTTGTTTCGAATGTAATGTCGCTAAATGGATTTTCTTGAGCAGCAATAATTGCGTAGTTTTTTATAAGTTCTAGTAATGACAGGAAAGTGATAACAATATTCAACCTAGACCCATCATTCTCAATAAATCTCGAAAACCTTACATTTGGATGCATCTGCATGAAGCTTTTTATTTCATTAATACGATTTCTAATAGTCAAGGCTGATATCGTAACGACATCGCTCATTGGTGTTTCATGCTCGTGTGAAAAATATGCATCCATTAATATATCGATAAGATCGTAAATTCCTAATTCTGACATATCAAGATGTTCAATAACTACAGGGGGAGCTGATACCCGATAATACGCTCTCAAACCATTTTTCTGGCGGAAATTTAACCAGGCGGCAGCATTCTTGAATTTTTTATATTTAAGCAGCTGTTTTGCGAGTTGGTCACCGATATCTTCTTGTGATTCTTCATCAAGGTTTTGTTGAGAAGGTAGTAAAATTGATGACTTGATGAGAACTAATTTTGCCCCAATAACGAGAAATGCAGAAACCTCAACCGGATCTTGGTCAGATAAATTTTTCAGATAATTTAAATATTGGTCAGTTACTCTTGCGAGAGATAATTTGGTAATATCTAATTCAGCAGTTTCAATTAATTGTAATAAAAGGTCCAAAGGACCTTCGTATATATCTGTTGTAATTTTATAATTGAAAGACGCCTGCCAGAGTGATGGTAAAGCCATGAGCGCAATTATAGCAGAGTGGTATTATTTTCAATAGCTTTTATAACAAAGAAAAATCTTGGATCGAATATGAAAAAGAAGTTAAATAAACTAAAAAGCCAAAATAAATTAATGGAAAGGGCGGGGATTCAATTTGACGATATTCTTTTGTTGACCCGGTCATTAACCCATCGATCCTACTTAAATGAGCACCCGGAAGCGCTGGAAGATAACGAGAGGTTGGAATTCCTTGGTGACGCGGTCCTTGACTTTTTAGTAGGGGAATGGTTATATAACCGTTTTCCTGAAATGGAGGAGGGGGATCTTACTCAAATGAGATCGGCTTTTGTTCAAACAAACCAATTGGCAGAATTTGCAAAAAAGATTGAGTTGGAAAAAGCAGTCCGGCTTGGGCGTGGGGAGATTAAATCAGGTGGAAAACTCAGAAAATCGCTCCTTTGTGATGTTTTTGAAGCTTTTATTGGAGCGATGTTATTAGATCAGGGGATTAGTACAGTTAAAGATTTTGTATATCCATTATTAGAGGGTGCAGTCGATGAAATTGTTGAGCAGCATAAGAACGAAGATCCAAAATCGCGGCTGCAGGAATGGGCGCAGGGACATGGATACCATTCACCAATATACCGTACGATAAGAGTTTCAGGCCCCGATCATGCTAAAAATTTTGAGGTAGAAGCACGGGTAAATGATATGGCAATGAGTGTAGGGAAAGCAAAAAGCAAGCAAGCAGCTGAAAAAATAGCTGCGAGATCCATGCTGGAATCAATAGAAAAAGATAATAATAATTATGTCTAATCATCTCATTTCACTGGAACTTCAAGGGTACAAAACGTTTGCCTTGAAAACCGCATTTCAGTTTCCTGCAAAGCTAACAGCGATTGTGGGTCCAAATGGGTCGGGTAAATCGAATATTGCTGACGCGATTCGATGGGTTCTTGGAGAACAGGCGTATAGTCTTCTGCGTGGAAAGAAAACAGTTGATATGATTTTTTCGGGCTCAGAACAGCGTCCACGGGCTTCGATGGCAGCTGTATCAATTACCTTTGATAACCACTCTGAATGGCTGCCGATTGATTATTCTGAAGTCAAAATCACGCGTAGGGCCTACAGAAACGGGGAAAATGAGTACCTGATAAATAACAAGCGAGTTAGATTGAAAGAGATCAATGAACTTCTCGCAAATTCTGGCCTGGCAGAGAGAAACTATACAGTTATTGGGCAGGGATTAGTGGACTCTGCTCTCAGTTTGCGTCCTGAAGATAGGCGCCGGTTTTTTGAGGAAGCTGCGGGGATTGGCTTGTACCGTTCTCGGAGAGGGGAAGCTATCCAAAAATTGGATAAAACCAGAAGGAATAATGAGCGGATAAACGATATTCTAATAGAATTAAACCCAAGAATTCGATCATTAGAAAAACAGCAGGAAAAAACCATAGCATATCTACAGATTGACACTGATCTCAAACTTCTTCTGAAAGATTGGTATGGGTATTATTGGCACACAACGCAAGCAAGTTTGGAAAAAGCAGTCGTTTTCAACGCACTGCAGCAGATTGAACTGGACAAGAGCAGGGAGATAAAACAAGGGCTTGAAAAGAAATTAGAAGAATCTCAAGGTTCTTTGCAAGATAAACGCGGAAAGCTCTCTGAGTTACATTTGCGCTTGTCCAAATTGCATGTTGAAAAAGAAAATGATATGCGACAACTGGCAGTACTTGAAGAAAGAAATAATTCGCAGAAATCGCGAATTATTGCAGTCGAGAACACAGTAAGTAATGCAAAAGATAAAAAATTACTTCTTGAAGAAGAAATTGTAGAGTTAAATGAGCAAAGTAAAGCAGACAAGTTGGAATTTAAAACAACTGAAGAATCTCTGGGAAGTGCTAAAGATTTACTTCAGCATCGGCTTGATCAACGTTCAGAAAAAAACACTTTAATTATTAACAAAGAGAATGGGTTAAATAGGGATCAACAGGAATTGCTTCGGCTAAAGACGTTGATTGAAGGGTTGAAACACCAGGTAAATCTCCAGTCTTCTGATGCAGAAAAAATAAAGTTGACCTCTGAAGAAACTCAAGAAACTCAAGAAAGAGCAAAGGTTGAGTTAGGAAAATTACTCGAACAAAAAATTAACCTCACACAAGAAATAAGAACGATTGATGATGAGAGATCCCACCTCAAAGAAGCCCTTCATGCGGTTGTGAATGGAATAAACGAAACATCTCAGCAAAAACAGAGAAGTGAACAACATCTCACAAAATTGAAATCTGATTTCAATCTTATTGTTGAAGCGGAAGAAGCAATGGTTGGTTTTTCTTCTGGGGCAAAAGGTGTTTTTGAGGCAGTTCGTAAAGGTAAGCTCACCGGGAAATTCTCGCTTTTGATGAATTATCTCGATGTTCCAAGAGAATTTGAAATAGCGGTTGCTGCTGTATTGGGAGCTGCGATAGAAGGCGTAGTAGTGAATTCCGATTCAGACATTGAAAGAGTTCTGGATTATATAAAAACAACAAAAGCTCCTCGGACTGTTTTAGTGGTCAATAAAGAACCCGCTTATCACTTAGAGAAGGGAAATATCAAGGGGAATTATACGATTGCGTCAGAATTGGTGTCCACTGATGAAAGATTTGAGCCGTTTATTAATAATCTTTTATCGAGTTCTTTGATAGTTGAAGACCGTCAGGCTGCAGTGGATTTAGTGGCCAAATTACCTCAAGGGTATCGCGTGGTCACCAAAGACGGTGAAGTATATGCCTCAGATCAAACGATAACTGCGGGAAAAGAATCAAGAGTGCGATCATTTACAAGGAAAAGAGAGAAACAGGCGCTTACTGTTGAAATTGAAACTTTAAACAAACTGCTTACACAAATTTGTGAGTCTTTGGACCAAAGCGAAATAAAGAAGAAAGAAATTCAGCGGATGCTCGAGGAATTTATTGATAAATGGAATAATGCAGATAAAGAAAATAACCGAATATCACTTGAAATACATAAATTGGAAATTGAGCAAGATCAACGGGAAAAACAATTGGGAAGCGAGAACGACCGCTTAGAAAAATTATTTAATAGTGTTAAAGACGAGGAATCAAATATTTTTGAATTAGAGGAAAAGGCTCTTACTCTTGAAAAAATAATTAAAACGCAAAAGGAAGAAATAGAGAATCTTTATAACAATCTAAAAGAACTTTTGGTAGAAGAACTGCGATCAAAAGTCACATTTCTAACGTCAAAACATGCCGTAGCACGCCAGATTGTAGGGGATAACAATAAGCGCATAAAAGATAAAGAAGATCTTATGGTTGTCATTCAAGAATCGGTTGATAAAAATGAAAATGAACGAATTGAATTGGAAAATCAATTAGAAAAAATTAACAAAGAAATAAACATAATCAAGAGCTCAAATGGAAAGATATCTGAAGAAATTAATACTTTGGCGGCAGATACTAATACTCTTGAAACAATTGTTGAGAATGAAATTACAAACCAGAGTAAATTCTTGGGGGAAGTAGATAATTCTCGAAGAAAATACGCTATTACTGAACGCCATAAGCTTCAAGCACAAATGAGAGTAGAGAAACTGCGTGATAAAAATGAAGGGCTTCAGAAAAAAATTAGAGGGGATTTTGGAATCCTAATGGAAAGTGAAGAGGAGAATTCTACTTATGGGCCAAAACCGCTGCCTTTTAGCGGAATAGTAGCGAGTTTACCGAAATTAGACGATCTGCCAGAGAATCTTGCTGATCAAATAAGCCAACAGCGTTCACAATTGCGGCGATTAGGGCCAATAAACCCAATTGCACAGGAAGAATATGAAGAAGCAAATAATCGGTATAAATTCCTGTCTGAGCAATTGCAGGATTTAGAGAAAGCGGAGATAGATCTTCGCTCTGTGGTAGAAGAACTTGACGGAATGATGAAAAAAGAATTTCTGAAAACTTTTAACAAAGTGGAAATAGAGTTTAAGAAGATCTTCACGCAGTTATTCAATGGCGGGGAAGCGAAATTGATTATAGAAGATGAGGAGAATCTCCTGGATAGCGGAATAGATATTGAAGCCACGCTGCCTGGCAGGCGAAAGCAGGAATTAGCGCTATTATCAGGGGGCGAAAGAAGTCTGACTGCTGTCGCTTTAATATTTTCCCTCTTGAGGATATCTCCTACTCCTTTCTGTATTCTGGACGAGATTGATGCAATGTTAGATGAGTCCAACGTGGTGCGAGTTGGTGAATTGTTAAAAGAATTAAGCGACACCACACAATTTATTGTCATTACCCACAACAGAAACACCGTTCAACTTGCGGACATTCTTTATGGTGTAACAATGGGAAAAGATTCTGTCAGCCAGGTGATTAGCTTGAAATTGGATGAGTTGACAGAGGAAATGGTTCATTAAAATCGAGGCTGATTTTTATCAGCCTCGATGTTTTTAATTTGTTTGGGTTTCTTCTAAAAGAGCGGGCTTGTCTGGCACGATGTCTTTCCATACATCATTTATTGATATATCGATGCTTTCTTTAATCCCTGCAAACCATTCTTCAAAGTAAATATTTTTGTTATTTTCGTATTCTGCCTGGCTGAGCGGGCGAATACCACGATCTATAAGCTGAATAATATGCCATCCAAACTGTGTTTCAACCGGGTCACTGATCTCACCGATCTCTAAATCAAAGGCGGCTTCTTCAAATTCAGTGACCATTTGACCGCGTGTGAACCATCTGAGGTCGCCTCCGCTGTCCTTGTTGCTGGTATCGAGCGAAACCTCTGCTGCAACAGCAATCCATTCTTCCTCTTCAAGGCGTGATAGAACAGTAATTGCTTCATCTATTGTTGATACCAAAATATGGCGTGCCCAGATCTGCTCCTGTTCTAAAGGAACGTCTGCAGCCACAGCGTCACGCACTTTCTGTTTCATGAGAAAGTGATAGATGTATTTGCGCAGGTTATTTTCACTAACCTCAATCGCTTCCAGTTCACCCAGGTATCGATCAAGTTCTGCCTGGTACATTTCCTCAGTATAGGGGGTTGCAGTTGGGGCGGGAGTTTGCGTGAGTGCAGTTATAGTTGGCGATGGTTCAATAGTTGGTTCTGTAGTAGGTTCAACGATTGTTTCTTCAACAATATTGCTTTCGTCTTCTCCGTTTTCAACTATCTCTAAATCGGGTTCATCAACGCCTGGCGTTGCAGTGCTTCCAATGATTGCCTCCTGTGTTTTAGATATAGTAGGTGTTGTATATACACTGGGTTGAATTTCAGGTGTTGGGGTTCCATCGGGGAAGTAGTTGAAGAGTTGTTGCATAAGCTCATCAATTTCACTCTCGCTTACATCAATACCCATATCTACTCCCTGCATTGAGATAATTTCATCGTCGATTATATTGTTAAGTACCATTTCGCCAAATAATTCGACATCGTCTAGAATAGCCATAATTTGCTGAAGCTGTGGCTCAAAATAATCTGCCGAGGTAGGATCATCACTTAAAAGCTGGTATTGCGCATAGAACATCTGGAATTGTTGTATATAAGAATTACGTTCTAGTCGTACACGTGCTTCAAAGTATTCGTTATCAACTTTATGGCCGTCTATTTTTGCAACAGGGATAAAGTTTTTCAAAACTGTCGTTCTCAGGACAGCATATCCAACCATACTCACTATCAGTACCGCGGTGATGATAAAACCAATCAAGATCAGTTTGGTTTTCTTTTTTTCTTTCACGGCACGGATGTGGGGGTTGCTTTTTGTTTCTTCCTTTTTTCGAGGAGACATTTTTTACTCCATTTGTTATTAACGGATCTTTTCTTCCCATGTGCCACCAGTGAATGGCAGCAGGGCTATATGCCTTGCACGTTTAATTTCCCGGGCAACAGCGCGCTGATGTTTTGCGCATGTGCCGGTTTGGCGCCGCGGCCTGATCTTGCCTTCTTCAGTAGTAAGTTTTCTTAGAACTGTTGTATTCTTGTAATTTATTACCAGTGTTTTATCCGAACAAAATTGGCAGTATCTTGGTTTCCGCACATAGCGTGTGTTGAACCGCCGTTTTGGTCTCTGTTCGGAGCTTCTATTGCTGGCACTTCGATTAGTTTCTTCTGCCATATTAACTCCTAAATTTTGGGTGATCGACTAAAAAGCCGATCGATGATTATTATTTTGTGACGATCATGTATCGCATTACGGGTTCGAGAATTGTTAAATTTCTCTCTAATTCTGCAATCGATGTGGGAAGCATTGAAACATCAAGAAGGTAATATATTCCTTCGTTTTGCTTTTGGATCTGATATGAAAGGCGGCGTTTGCCCCATTTGTCGATCTTGTCAACGTTTCCATCACCATCTGTGATCCACCCTTTGATGCGATCTAATGACTGTTCGATCGCTTCGTCATCCAGATCAGGATGAATAATAACAACTATTTCGTAATTATGCATTAAGGATTCCTCCTTTCCTCGGGTATGCCCATGAAAAACACGTGGATGTGATCTCAAAGGCGGAAAGGTAACCAATTCTGGTTAACTTACCGAGAAGTAGTTTAACACAAACAAAGCTTTTTGGGTAGGAAAAATCCTATATAATTTTAGTTAGAAAACAAACTTATTGTGGAGGAAAAATGAAGATCGAGATATTGTATCGCCCATCATATTCAATGGCTAAAGTAGCTTTAGATTCTAATGAAAATATATCGGTAGAATCCGGGGCTATGGTTGGTATGTCATCCAATATTAAAGTGGAAACCAAAATGAAAGGTGGTTTATTAAAATCCCTTGCACGATCTGTTCTGGGTGGGGAATCATTTTTCATAAATACATACTTGGCATCAGGCGGGAGCCGGAGAATTAATGCTCTCCCCAGCGTTACCGGGCGATGTGTTTACTTTTGATATGACCGGGGAAACATACCTTGTTCAATCCGGATCATTCCTTGCTTCTAGCGAAGGGGTGACAACAGACACCAAGTGGGGAGGGGCAAAAACCTTTTTTGGTGGTGAAGGATTGATCATGCTGCGCTGTGCTGGAACGGGTACCCTTATCTTATCAAGTTACGGTGCCATCCATGAATTGGATTTGGGAAATGGAGAGTCTTATACCGTAGATACCGGACATTTAGTCGCCTTTTCTGAAGATATCGGCTTTAAAGTACGCGCTATCGGTGGATTAAAATCAACCATTTTTGGAGGCGAAGGATTGGTTGTGGATCTTACTGGTCCAGGTAAAGTCCTTTTGCAAACCCGAAGTGTGGGCGCTTTTCTTGACTGGCTTCTACCTAGGCTGCCAAAACCATCATCGGACGGCAAACGGTTATCTATTGGTTAATAAGAAAATAAAATAAAAATAATAGGATGCAAATGCGACAATCATTAACTCCATTTTTTGAACCTGCTAGTGTGGCCGTTATAGGCGCTTCGAAAAACCCCAACAAATTAAGCAACGGGATTGTAAAAAATTTATTGGCATACGGGTATGGTGGAACAGTTGTTACCGTTAATCCCAAGGAAAAAGAGATTCTCGGCTTGAAATGTTACGCGAGCATTTTAGACGTAAAAGGACCGGTTGATCTCGCTGTGATTATTCTCCCCGTGAAATATATCGCGGGGGTGATCACGGATTGCGGGAAGAAAGGGGTGAAAGCGGTTACAGTTATATCCGGGGGGTTCAAAGAGGTAGGCGAGGATGGTGCGGCGTTGGAAAAAGAGCTCATCACAATCTGTGAGAAATATCACATGCGCATGATTGGCCCAAACTGCGTAGGAACAATGAATCTCAAAACAGGATTGAATACCACCTTTATCCGTGGAATTCCCGCCGTGGGTGGAATTGGCTTCATTTCTCAATCCGGTGCAGTCTGTGGGGGTGTGGTGGATCATGTCATACATTTGGGGATTGGATTCTCGCATTTCTTGAGTCTCGGAAATGAAGCTAATGTGTCTGAAACAGACATGATCGAATATCTGGCTGATGATACAGATACAACGGTTATTGCTGCCTATATCGAAGGAGTGATGGATGGCGGGCGATTTATACGCATTGCGCGCGATGTGACACGGACAAAACCGATCGTTGTGCTCAAAGCGGGCAGAAGCGTAGAAGGCGCAAAAGCAGTATCGTCGCACACAGGTTCACTGGCTGGGTCACATACTGCATACACAGCCGCATTTATCCAAAGCGGGATGATTGAAGTGCGTACAATCCAGGATTTGTTAAATTGTTCAATGGCTTTGGATTGGCTCAAGCCGCCCGCTGGGAATAGGGCGGTCATTGTGACCAACTCTGGCGGTCCAGCGGCATTGGCGTCAGACAATTTTTCTGAAAACAATATCACCTTGGCTGAATTATCAACAGCCACACAGAGTGTGCTGAAGGAGAAATTAAATCCTTCAGCTCAAGTGGCTAATCCGGTGGATATGTTAGGAGGTGCAGCAGAAGATGAATACGCTCATGCCCTCACACAAGCACTGAAGGATGAGGGTGTCGATATGGCGCTGGCGGTACTTGTTCCACAGTCGCTGGTGGATCCAGTCAAGATCGCGGAGGCAATTATCGATGTGTCCAAACACACCAACAAACCGATCATAACCTGTCTGATGGGTTATGCGAGCATCCAGGAAGCTCGTGATCTACTTCACGCAAATAAGATTCCCATGATCGATTATCCCTCTCAGGCAGGTATTATGTTTGGCGCTCTGCTCAAGCATGAAAAGAATTTGCATAGAAGCGTGAGAGTTACCGGGAAAAAAGAGAGTTCTAAAAAGGAAAATGTTCTCTCAATATTGAATAAGTATCCTGATCTCAAATTATGGGGGGAGCATCGCACTCGTGATGTGCTGGATACATGCGGCATTCCTCTTGTTGCAGGCCAATTGGTAAATAAGGTGGAAGATGCACTAATTTCTGCAGATGCGTTTGGTTACCCGGTCGTGTTAAAAGGCGCTTCAAAAGATGTACTGCATAAATCGGACGCGCAGGCTGTGGTTGTAAACATTAAAAATGGAAACGAGCTGAAAGATGCATATCAGCGCATCATCGATAGTATGGTGCGAGTAAGTCCGAGTGCGGTGATTGACGGAATACTGGTTGAGAAAATGGCTGCTGAAGGCAAAGAGGTTATCATTGGCATGAAGCGTGACACCAGCTTTGGGCCATTGATTATGTTTGGGATGGGCGGAGTCTTTGTTGAGCTGTTTGAAGACGTGGCTTTCAGAGTTGCGCCGCTGACTCCGGAAGATGCAGCAGAGATGATTGAAAGTACCAAGGCTTACCAATTATTAAATGGCTGGAGGGGTGGGGAAACCTATCATATCAGCGCGATTAAAGACGTGCTTATCAAGATCAGCCGGCTTGCAGTCGACATACCCCAGATCAGCGAGATTGAGATAAACCCTCTGCGCGTGTTCCGGGATGACCGGGGTGCGATTGCACTAGACTGCAGAATGATCTTAAACTAGGTTTTATATATGTCTAAGAGACCTACATATGAAATTGATATTAAAGGTGACATCAATCGTTTTGATGAGCGCGATATGGTTTTTGCCAGGCAGGACTTGATCCGTTCTTTTGGGATCGATAGTGAGCAATATAAGAAATACTATGCTCAACATCCGAATGCGGAAAAGTTCCATACAAAGTTGAGTATGAAAACGCCATTAGGCGGATTGAATCCATCGGACGCGCCCATGTTCCGTGCGCAGTTTAAATTGATCGATATGATTGGCGCAGAATCGATAGTTAGTGGAGAACCAGCCGGGGAAAAAGTAAATTACGGCCCTGAACGAGCACGTCAGAAAATTAAACAAACTGCACGGACATACGGTGCGGATTTGGTGAGGGTAGGGCCTTTAAGGCAGGAATGGATCTACAGCCATGTGGGCTCCACCGGAGGAGACAAACCGGGATACGAACCCTGGGGAACTCCGATTGACCTCAGCGAACATTCGAACGCGATCGCGATGGGATTTAGTATGGATCTAGACCTGCTGAGATCAGCGCCATATTATCCAACACTGCTTGCGTCTGCAAAGGCATATGAGAAAAGTGCCTGGACAGCAGTGCGGCTGGCAGAATATATTCGCCAGTTAGGGTATTCCGCACGGGCGCATCATTTTAGCAATTATCAAGTCCTGGTCGTTCCGGTTGCTGTGGATTGTGGGTTAGGGGAACTATCACGGGCGGGATATTTATTGACCAAAGAATATGGTCTGGGTGTGCGCATATCTGTTGTTACGACGGATATGCCATTAGCCCATGATCAACCGGTTGATATTGGGGTGCAGTCATTTTGTGAGCAGTGTTCCATTTGCGCGGATGAATGTCCGTCCGGCGCAATTCCAATGGGCGAAAAAACACTTCATAATGGGTTAATGAAATGGAAGTTGGATGAAAAGAAGTGTTATTCCTACTGGCATGTAAACGGGACTGACTGCGGCATCTGCATGGCGGTTTGCCCGTGGACCAAACCGCACACACT
The DNA here is from genome assembly GCA_964540175.1 of uncultured Pelolinea sp. Lineage (GTDB taxonomy): Bacteria > Chloroflexota > Anaerolineae > Anaerolineales > Anaerolineaceae > Pelolinea. Next base: position 17,621 of record CAZILY010000018.1, read on the forward strand.
TTTCCATCGACTGAACGCAGAAATAGCGAGCATTAAAGGTCCGCATCAAGGACTAATGGCAAAAGCGGAACGGGCAGTCTATGGAAAATATAAACCCGCGCCGCTGCCAGATTACCTTGATCTTGAATGAAAATAAACCTGGCATATTTTGAAAAAAAAGACTATGCGCGTAGCCATCTTATTGTATAAAAATCTTGTATGAAGATATAGAAAATACTTTCCAAAAGAAACACACAGCCATTAATTTCACTGGACTTCGATCATTAAAATTAGGAAAATATATAGTTGTTCAGTAGGGGAGAGAGGATCGCGACGCAAATAGGCTAGTACCTTCAGGTAAACCTCCGACCTCTTGCAACCCATTCATCCGCAGATGAGCCCACAGTGTATTATTGCGTCCATTGTGTCCATACAGTACACAAATTAAAGAAAAAACTGTCCATTGTGTC
>CAZILY010000019.1:0-17878 GCA_964540175.1 uncultured Pelolinea sp.
GGCCAATATCGCCAGATCGCGCAAAGCGTATACAACAGTGTGTGTGACGATACTTGTGTTCTTTATGATATTACATTGTTTCCTGATGCTCAATATACTTGGCAGTGGGATAAATATCAGCTTATATTTGCCTCTCTTAGTAGGTCTCATGCTTATTGTAATCGGCAGCTACTTGGACAAAGTACAGAGTAATTACTTTTTTGGCATCCGTACTCCATGGACATTATCAAGTGAGTTATCATGGAATAAGACGCACCGATTAGGTGGCAAGCTAATGATTTTGCAAGGCATAATCTGTATTTTGGGGAAAATTATTTTTCCAGGTGAAATATCGGTTTACTTGCTTCTGAGCAGCACCCTCGTAATAGGGATAACCTTAACTACTTACTCTTACTTTATATGGAAAAGTGATTCGAATGTACACACATTCTGATAAAAAGTACCATTGAGATTAATAAACTTATTTGGAACCAAAACTCCCCCAAATCCAGGCTCTTAATCGGTAACAGACGGTTAAAAACAAATCATGATTAATCAAAGGAATACACCTGCAGAACAATATGGGAGTAATTTACAAAGATTTGTCCGGTTCCCGGTTCTGCTCCTGCATGCTCTTTTCCTGTCCATCACAACCAACTGCGGAGAGAATCCGGTTGCGATCAAAAAAAGCAGCAGCATTAGAAGCACCAATCACTTTGTCTTTGGACGTGTCTCATATTGAGACTACCACCGAGAAGTCGGGAACAGAGTTTACAATTCCCCAAGGCGACACCCGAATTTTTCTGAGAGAGAAAGAATAATAAATCAACCCTGCTTTCATCAGGGTTGTCTGCCCTCCGCGTATAATACATACTGTATTTTACAGAGAAATTCTATGCCCAGTACCTATCTGATCTCAATGGAAATTATTGTTGGTGTGCTGTTGGTCATGTGCTTAAGGCATGCCTGGCGCGCCGGTCCCGAGCATGTACTAAGGTTGACTGCCGGTGTGCTGTTTGGGGTGCTGCTTGAGCTGGCTACCATCAGGCAGTTAAATGCATACAACTACGGGACCTTTTTATTGATGGTCTCAGATGTTCCACTGGCGATCGGGATTGGCTGGGGCGTTATTATTTACAGCGCCAAGTTATTCTCAGACGCGACCAACCTGCCAGAAACCATACGCCCCCTTTTGGATGGGCTCCTGGCTTTAAACATTGATCTGGCGATGGATGCGATAGCCATCCGGTTAGGAATGTGGGATTGGGGGCAGGGGCTGGGCTTCCAATATTTTGGGGTTCCTTACGCAAATTTCTGGGCCTGGTTCTGGGTTGTCGTATCCTTTTCAGCCAGTATGCGCTTGTTAACTTCACAAGCACGTGGGTATTGGCGCTGGTTGGCTCCCTTTGGAGCGCTTGTGCTCGGGCTGGTAAGCGTGCTGTGTGCTAACGCATTCATTGTTTATGTCGTGCCCCGCCAATTTTATGAACTCACCATTGGCTTTCCTCTCGCCAGCACCATATTAGTTGTCTTATTACACCGGCCCAAGCTCACCGACCGCCCACCTGATCCACTATCTTTCTGGGTACCGTTTGGTTTTCATGCGTACTTTTTAGCAGCCGGGTTGCTTTCGGGTACCATTCTTGACCCTCCAATACTATTGGCTATCAGTGCGATTATGTTTTTAGTTTCCTTATATTACCACCGTTCCACCTTGCTTGGCCAGAAAACATGATGCTTGTTGAAAAACTTTCATTCCTCACGTTATAATCAAACTCCAAAAAATATTTTTTAGTAAAAATCTAATAGAAAGGCAATATTTTACTGATCATGACAGCCAGTGAACACAAGATTCGCCTGACCGAATTAGCCACCTGTTCAGGTTGAGCGTCTAAATATAGCGCGGATGCGCTGGCGCAGGTGCTGCGCCCAATAAAAGAAATATTTCACTCCGGAGACTATCCCGATCTATTGGCTGGCATCAACCAGCCGGATGACGCGGCTGTCTGGAAGTTGGACGATCAGCGCGGGTTAGTGATCACCACGGATTTTTTCACGCCAATCGTGGATGATCCTACTGATTACGGCCTGATCGCCGCGGCAAACAGCCTTTCTGATATTTACGCGATGGGCGGTACTCCTTTCCTCGCGCTTAACATCGCTGCCTTCCCTCCGCAGCTGCCCGTGGAAATCGCTTCGGAGATCCTGCGCGGAGGCGCTGAGAAAGCCAAAGAAGCAGGCGTCGTGATCGCTGGCGGACATACTATTCAGGATAATGAACCGAAATATGGCCTGGTCGCGATTGGTTTTGTGCCGCTTGACCACATCCTCACCAAGAGCGGTATGCAGCCGGGCGATGTGCTATTCCTGAGTAAACCCATCGGGAGCGGTGTGATCGCGTCCGCGATCAAAGCAGACAAGATCAAGCCGGGGGATGCTGAAGAAACCATTGAGTGGATGAAACGCCTTAACCAAGATGCGGCTGAACTTGCGGTCAAATACGGTGCCCTGTCTGCTACGGATATCACCGGATTCAGTTTACTGGGGCACGCATGGGAAATGGCGGAGGCTTCCGGCGTGGGGCTGCGATTTACCTTTGACGCCATCCCTCTCTACCCACATACCACTCGCCTGGCAGATGAATGGTGTTTCCCCGGCGGCACATTCAACAATGCGGAATTTTTCGGGCAGCATATCACCTTCCCGGATAAAATGGCGAAAGAAGCGCAGATGATCTTGTTTGATGCACAGACAAGCGGCGGACTGTTGTTTGCCATTCCTCCTGAAAAAGCGGACGAGTGTGAAAAAGCCGCAGCAAAAGAGAATGTTCCTCTCTGGAGAGTGGGAGAAGTGACAGAATCCAAAATAATCGAGATTATTTAACATCTCCTGTTTGGGGAAAGAATGCCAGCTTCAATCTCCACCCCTCTTCTTATTCCTACCTATACTAACTATTTTGACCTGAGTATTTCTTTCGCCGCCTTAATCTGCCTTTTAAGTGCCTGCGGGGCGGTACCGCCAACCCCATCTTTTTTGCAAATGGACTGCGTGAAATTAAAGACCTTCTGGATATTTTCTTCAAACTGCGGTGAAATGCTTTTTAATACAGGCAGAGGAATTTCAGAGAGAGGGATGTTATTCTCTTCAGCATAACGAATCACTTTCCCAATCCTTTGGTGTGCTTCACGAAAAGGAAGGCCGCGGTCAACTAAATAATCAGCCAGGTCAGTTGCCAGCATTGCCTCGTTCAAATGTGCCAACATTTTCTCAGGGAAAATAACCAGAGATTCGACAACTCCAGCAACTACTGAGAGGGTCAGTGTAAGGTTGTCAACACTATCAAACAAGGCTTCTTTATCTTCCTGCAAATCTTTGTTGTACGTTGAAGGCAGCCCTTTTAAAACTATCAGCATATTGACCAATGCTGAGATGATCCGCCCCGTCTTCGCGCGGGCCAGTTCCATTGAGTCCGGGTTGCGTTTTTGAGGCATCAGGCTGGAGCCGGTTGAATAGGCTTGCCCGATTTGCAAATAATTAAAAGCGGGATTGCTAAACAGAACAATATCTTCCGCGAAATGGCTGATATGGACTGCGATCATGGACAGCGCAAACAAGAACTCTGTGACAAAATCCCGGTCGCTGACCGCGTCTAAGCTGTTCATGCTGATAGATGCCATTCCCAACTCTTCGGCAATTTTTTCCCGGTTTATGGGAAATGGATTTCCCGCCAAAGCGCCTGACCCAAGCGGAGAAACTGCTGTTCTTACCAGTGCATCATTTAATCGTGCTTTATCGCGCTCAAACATCCAAAAAAAGCTCATTAGCCAGTGGCTAAATAATATGGGCTGGGCGGGTTGTAAATGAGTGAAACCCGGCATTAACACATCAATATGCGCTTCCGCTTTAGCGATTATCTTATGCTGAAGTGCTTCGAGCAATCCAATGGTTTGCCTAATCTCTCCCATCACATACAAACGCAAATCCAGCGCGACTTGATCATTCCGGCTGCGCCCGGTATGCAATTTACCGGCTGCTTCCCCAATCAACTCAGATAAGCGCCGCTCTATGGCAGTATGAATATCTTCATCACTTGCTTTCGCTTCAAATTGCCCGGCATCAAATTCATTTTTTATTTTTTCAAGCCCCCTCTGTATACTATCTCGTTCTGCACTGGTTATCAATCCTATCGAATGCAAAGCCCCAGCATAAGCCAGACTGCCATTAATATCAACCGCATACAGTCTTTTGTCAAACCTAAAACTATCATTGAATTGATTCATCAAGCCACTTTGCTCTTCACTGAAACGCCCGCCCCATAATTTCATAGGATCCTCTTGTCTTATTGTGGGACAGGAAAATCACCTGCCCTGCAATCTATCGTCTAATAAGTTCAGTCTCTTTTAAAGATCGAATAATCCGGGGCACGGAAGCGGCTTTTGCCTGTACCCGCAATACTGAGCAACGCATCTACTTTCATTGGTAAACCCCATAAGTTGATAAAACCTTTTGCATCCTGCTGATCATAAATATCCATCTGACCAAAAGAAGCATAGTCTTCGCGATACAAGCTATAAGGAGATTTTCGCCCAATAACGATGATATTACCTTTATATAGCTTCAGGCAAACATGTCCGGTTACTTTTTTCTGCGTTATCACTACAAATGCATCCAGTGCCTCGCGCAGCGGGGAAAACCATTTACCATTGTAAACTATTTCCGCATAGCGCAAAGCAATTATTTGTTTATAGTGCAAAGTGTCTTTGTCCAGACAGATGCTTTCGAGTTCCTGATGTGCCTTATAAAGGATTGTACCGCCAGGGGTTTCGTACACACCATGAGATTTCATTCCCACCAAACGGTTTTCAACCAAATCAATGCGGCCAATTCCGTGCTTGGCGCCAATCTTATTTAATTTATTTAACAATTCTACGGGAGAAAGTTTTTTGCCGTTGAGCGCAACAGGCAATCCATACTTAAATTCCAACATAATTTCCTCAGAAGTATCCGGGGCATCAAATGGACTTTGGCTAAGCGTATACATCGCTTCTTCTGGCTCAATCCATGGGTCTTCAAGAATACCGCCTTCATGGCTCATATGCCAGATATTACGATCGCGGCTATATATAGATTTTTTAGACTGCTTCAGAGGGACATTATGCTTTTCCGCATAAGCAATCGCATCCTCACGGCTGAGAATATCCCATTCGCGCCATGGAGCAATAATGCTCAGGGTGGGGTTCAGCGCCATTGCTGAAACCTCAAAACGAACCTGGTCATTTCCTTTACCTGTACAACCATGCGCCAGGCCATCCGCCCCTTCCTCTTCAGCAATTTCTACCTGCCGCTTGGCAATCAGGGGGCGTGCAAATGAAGTACCCAGAAGGTATTTGCGTTCATAAATTGCACCAGCTTGCATTGTGGGAAAGATGTAGTCCGTCAAAAATTCTTCGCGCAAATCTTCAACAATCAATTTGCTGGCCCCACTTTTTAGGGCCTTTTCTTCAAGACCGTCCAACTCCTGTTCCTGCCCTAAATCGGCTGTAAAACAAACCACCTCACAACCATAGTTTTCGATCAACCACGGCACGATAATAGATGTATCCAATCCGCCAGAATAGGCGAGAACGACTTTCTTTGGTTTAGGCTGAATTGTCATAATAATTATTTCTCCTTATTAAATATTAGATAAAATTAGGTGCGGTAATGCCCATTAATAGTTACATACTCATGGCTCAAATCACAGGTCCAAAGCCAATAGCTGCTTGTTCCCAGCCCAAGCTCAAGAAAGACTTCCCATGAATCTGTTTTCATTAACGTAATTGCCTGTGCTTCACTGTAAGAAGCGCTTTTTCCGTTTTCATAAAGTTTAATTGCCTGATCGTCCTTTTTTAAATACAAGCTCGCATTTTCCGGGGAAAACCCCGCATTTGCATAACCCGCAGCACAAATAATACGGCCCCAGTTAGGATCCGCACCATAAAAAGCGGTTTTGCATAGCGGCGAGGTTGCAATAGCACGCGCTATCTTTTCCGCGTCATCCTGATTATTAGCGCCATTGATGCTCACAGTGACCAGTTTGGTAGCGCCTTCTCCATCTCGCACAATAGACATCGCCAGTTTGGTACAGAGCTCCAATAAAATTTCGTAAAAATCACTATCTGGATCAACTTCTACCCCGGAAGCACCATTAGCCAGCAATAAAACTGTATCATTAGTACTCATGTCACCATCCACCACAATCCGGTTAAAAGTCTGCTTCCAAATTTCCGGCACTTTGGCCAGCATGTCTTTTGAGAGAACTGCATCCGTGCAGATCACCGAAAGCATGGTTGCCATATTTGGCGAGATCATTCCTGCGCCTTTCGCAACCCCGGTGATCGTATAACCAGACGAGCTTTGCACACTGAATATTTTTGGGCGTGTGTCAGTGGTCATGATTGCCTGTGCAACATCCTTCCATGCGTGAGGTGCGGTCTGCCAGTCTGCTTCTTCAATTCCAGCCAGAATAATATCAATCGGTAGAGGTACACCGATGACCCCGGTTGATAAGACCAGCACTTCATCAGCACTTCCTGCAAATAGCTGACTGGCGGCTTTGGCCATCTGCCGAGTATGCCCCATGCCTTCGCTCCCTGTGCAGGCATTAGCATAACCAGTATTTATCACCACCGCACGCACATCTTTACCAGCTTGTACAATTTTCTGGTCGTATAACACAGGCGCTGCTTTGACTTTGTTGGTAGTAAAGACCGCTGCTAACTGGCACGGGTTTTCACTAACAATAAGAGCAAGGTCCATTCGACCTTCAGGTTTTAACCCACTATGAAGCGCAGCAACCTGGAACCCTTTTGGTGAATAAATTGTATTTTTCATAGGGTAAGCTGTTTCTCCTCGATATTAATGAGTAATGCGACTTCATCACAACAGTTGATGAAGGGGCAGGCCTGGCAATCTGTCTGAACCTTTTTTGGAAAGTTACGAATATCATTGATTTGAAAGCCACATCGCTCGAATAAACTTGCGGCTCGCGTTAGCGTAAGCACTTCTTTTGCACCGCGCTCTTTAGCAAGGACTAGAGCCGCTTCAATTAGTTTTTTCCCCAACCCATCATTGCGGCAAGATTCAGCCACAGCCAATGAACGGATCTCGCAAAGATTCGGGTTAAAAAATACTAACGACACACAGCCAACCACTTCATCATCCCTGGACGCAACCCGCCAATCTTGAATGCCTGCCTGTAAATCTTCCGTGTTTCTAGGAAGCATGCGCCCTGCTTCAACTTCGTCGGCAAAAAGAGCCAGGATATCGGGGATTTCGGTGAGTTGTGCAGGACGAATTTGGTAATGTACGGATTTTTTTGCATGTTTCATACAGTTTTCTCCATCAGCAATTTCTTGAATGCACGAGTAAATTGATCAACCTCAGCTTTAGTGATAGTCAGCGGTGGCAACAAACGAAGAACATTTGGGCCTGCCGTAAGTAACAAAACCCCATATTCATGAGCTTTTTTATAGAAAGGCTTGGCATCTACGTTTAATTCAATCCCAATCATTAACCCTAGTGAACGAATTCCAACAACCTGCGGAAGATTCAAAGCATTTAACTCACGGGATAAATATGTGCCCATCTTCTGAACGTGAGCTAACAAACCTGGATCTTGTGTACGCTGCAGGATTACGAGCGCGGCACTCGCAGCTATTGGTCCACCACCAAAAGTGCTGCCGTGGTCTCCAGCTACAATGGGTTCTGCCACGTCATTGGTCATTAATGTAGCCCCAACAGGAAGCCCGCCGCCCAAAGCTTTGGCAAGAGTCATCATGTCGGGTTGTATATCAAAATGCTGATAGGCCCACAGTTTGCCTGTGCGCCCAAAGCCAGATTGAATTTCATCCACAATCAGCAGCGCAGAATGTTGGGTACACGATGTTCTTAATGCTTGTAAAAACTGCTGGGTGGCAAGGTTCACCCCCCCCTCTCCCTGTACCACTTCAACTACCACAGCACACGTATTGTCATCAATGGCCTGTTGTGCAGCTTCAATATCATTAAAAGGAACTATCTCTACATCAGGTACAAGCGGTTTGAAAGGAGCCTGGTATTTTTCACGTGCAGTAATAGATAACGCGCCAAATGTGCGCCCGTGAAACCCGTTTGAAAATGCAACCAGCTTTGTTTTCCCTTCCCCGAACTTTGCCCGCCCATATTTCCGTGCAAACTTCAAACTTGCCTCAATGGCTTCTGCTCCAGAATTTGAAAAGAAAACCTTATCCGCAAAACTTAGCTGGCAAAGTTTTTCTGCTAATTCCACATGTGGAGCAGTATAGTAGAGATTGCTAACGTGACTGAGTGTTTGGGCCTGCTGCTGGATCGCATTGACCACTTCTTCATCGCAGTGGCCTAGAGCGTTCACAGCTATCCCAGCCCCAAAATCAAGGTATTGATTCCCTTCACTATCAAAGAGAAAAGACCCTTTACCTCTGGTGAGTACAAAAGGAAGCCGAGGATATGTGGATAAAACATACTCTTTTTCTTTCCTGATGATTTCCTGTGTGTTATTTTTTTGAGCCATTGTTTTTCCTCTTTTTATTGATGGTTGTGCCGATATGTTTTTTCAAACCAACCAAATTAGTTATTATTGCACTTTTTGCGCCGTATTTCAAAGCAGTTAAGGCCGCATTTACCTTGGGAATCATCCCCCCTTGAATTGTACTTTTTTGAATAAGCGCCTGCACTTCTGTATCGAAAAGTTGAGTAACAACATTTTCATCAACCAAAACGCCTGGCACATTGGTAATAAAAACCACTTCTTCAGCTTTTAATGCTCCGGCGATCATTCCAGCGGCATGATCAGCGTTAACATTGTATTTACCAGCCGAGCCAATTGAAATTGGGGAGATGACCGGAATAACTCCTTGAGTGCAATACTCCGCCAACAGTTCATCGCGCACTTTTACGATTCGCCCAACAAGGTGCATTTCTTGTCCCCACGGCTCAACTTGCAGCAATTTCCGATCAACACCACTTAGCCCAATTGCCTCTAACCCTGCAACAGTAAGCTCAAAAACCAGCTCTTTATTGATTTTCCCGGAAAGAACCATTTCTGCAATTTCAAGGGTCGCTTTATCTGTAATGCGTTGACCGTTTATATAGTGAGGCTCTATTTGTAATTTTTCCATCAACTGGTCAATCGCCCGCCCACCCCCGTGAACGAGAATGCAAGCATGTGTTTTTTGTTCCTCTTTTATGGCTGACGATAGCCCCCGGATAAATTCTGGAGAAGAAAGTTCATTACCACCTATTTTAATTATTTTATATGGCTTGTTCATCTAGCCGCCCTCTGGGCTGCAGTAAGCAATGCGGTTGTTTCATCAAATCCAAACATCAGATTAAAATTTTGTACTGCCTGTGATGCAGCTCCTTTGAGGAGATTATCAATCGCAACCATAATGATTAGACTATTTTCTCCTACAGGGGTTAAGGAGAGCACAGCGTTAGGTGTACGCACAACATGCGCAAGGGCAGCAAGTTCGCCATCTGGCAGGATATTTACCAGGGGCTCGCTGTTATAGGCCTGTCGAATTACTGTGACTGCTTGTTTAGCATTTTTTACTGGAGCATAAATGGCTGCTAAGATGCCTCGATCAACAGGTAATAAGTGCGGAGAAAATATCAAGCGCCCCTTTTTTACTCCGCTAACTGCTAATTGCTGTTCCACTTCGCCAATGTGAGGATGAACACGGCCAATTTTATAAGGAGAAAAGTTGCCGTGTACTTCACTAAAAAGAGTATTCTGTTTGGGATTGCGCCCTGCGCCTGTTGTGCCAGATTTAGCATCAACAACGATGGGCATATCTTCAGCTAATAATTCAGCCTGAGCCAGCGGCAATAAGCCCAGCAGGATGGCAGTGGCATAACAACCAGGGTTTGCCACTAATTTTGCCCCTTTTATCTGCTCTCGATAATGTTCTGGAAGGCCATAAACAACGGGCAGTAGATCAGGGGCTGCATGAGGAACTTTATACCAATATTGATAGTCTTCTGGATGATTCAAGCGCAAGTCAGCCGATAGGTCAATGACAGATACACCAGCTTTTTTTGCATTGGCGGCAATTTTTGCGGAGCGAGTATGAGGCAGGCATAAGAATACACAATCAACCTGTTGAAGGTCAACCTCCAAAGCAGATTGCAGAGGAATCTTTGGCGCCAAAGGCCAGGCCTCTGACAGGTCTTTACCCGCTAAGCGTTCTGAGGTAACAAACTGTATCGCAACTTCCGGGTGGCCCAACAATAATTGAATTAGCGCCCAACCCGAATAGCCTGTGCCTCCATATACGCCTATTTTTATGCCTTTCATACTCTTCTCCTATAAAAAAAACCCCCGGAAATCCGGGGGTTTTTTGGTTTACCTAGAAAAATCACAAATCCTGTCTAAACATCAAATAACCGGACTTCAAATTAAAGTCAAGTGAGTTGATCGAGGTCGAAGACGATAGGATGTTATATTCATCATAGTTTTTGTTTTAGAATTTTCATTAGTCTAAAAGATAAACAACTATCTGTCAAGTCAAATAAAAACAATGCACAACGCAATCAAGTCTAAGTGCTGAATGAGTAATCTATATAAATTTTACTTTTACAATTTGTTTTAAAGTCCTTAACTTATTTTTCCGGTAATTATATTGAGAATTACCGGAAAACAACTCTGGTGATTTCCTCGTAAATTGGTTACTGCGGCGGGCGCATTTCCTTTGGGATGAGTGGCGTATAAATCTTTCCGTCCATTTGTCCTTCAAATTCTTCCTGTACTTTTTCTAAAATCTTTTTATCGGTGTACAAAACAGCCGCTGTTAATGCCAGAGCTTTTGCTGCATGCATCAATCCTTTATGTCCAATTGACATACCACCACAGGCAGTGTTCACCCATGAGTGCCCGGGACTGCAGGTTGGAAAACAGACGGTTTCTAATGCGCCGGTTGGTGCCACCTGGCTGAGGTCACCTACATCAGTTGCGCCTTTATACACAATCCCTTCATCTATCGCCTGAAAATTCGCCCGCAACAACGGTTGATCGCTATGCGCACGAAGTGTGTCCGCGGTTTGTTTTCCTAGTTTAAGCGTGTCAATCCGCTGCTCTATATAACCCGCATTTGTGCTCTTGAAAGTGTCATTGATCTGCTGAGCGAATGCTATTTCTTCATCCGTATACTGGATCGGCCCAATTTCTTCTAATGCCTGGTACATCAAGTCTGCGATAGTATGGTTGGACACCATACTGGCATATCCACTCTTGATTGTCTCCTCAAAAGTGGTGTCAGTCATCAAGGCGGCGCCTTTGGCAACGTTGCGCAAACGGTCAGCAACTTCTAACAAATAATTCAATTTCTCAGCGCGCAGGATGTAAAACACCTCAGCCACCTCTGGGACAATGTTGGCCGCCTGCCCGCCATTTGTGATCACATAATGGATGCGCGTGCCATCAAGTACATGCTCACGTAGATAGTTAGCACCCACATCCATCAGTTCTACCGCATCCAGAGCTGAGCGCCCCAAATGTGGTGCGCCGCCCGCGTGAGACGACTTTCCGTTGAAGCGGAAGGATGAAGATACAACAGCAACGGTTGAAGCTTTCGAGGCCATATTGATAAATGATGGGTGATAAGTAAGCGCTGCATCCAGATCATTGAACAGCCCCTCCCTCGCCATGAACACCTTTCCCCCGCCCATTTCCTCCGCCGGTGTGCCGTAATAACGCACAGTGCCGGAAACATTATTCGCTTCCAGCCATTTTCGCGCTGCCGCTGCTGCCGCAACACTTGCTACGCCTAAAATATTGTGCCCGCATCCGTGCCCTGGCCCCCCTTCGACTACTGCCTTCTTTACAGGTTCATTTACTTGCGACAAGCCCGGCAGTGCATCATACTCACCGATGAAAGCCAGTATCGGTTTGCCTGTTCCCCATTCCGCGATGAACGCTGTCTGCATGCCAACGGGATTGCGGGTAATAGAGAATCCTTCCGACTCAAGATAATCCGCCTGCAAACCAGAAGCAAACACTTCTTCCCAGGAGATCTCAGGATTCCCCCAGATCTGATCCGCCATCCGATAAAAATCGGCCGCGTTTTCATCCAGCCAATTTAATAATGCTTTTTTCTTCTCATCAACAGCCATCTGTTCACCTCTATGGAAATCTCACCTTAATTAATATATCTTATCCTATCATATCTCAATTTGAATAACAGGAGGTCACAATTAAATATAAAATCAGAAAATAATACCCCTTGTGGGCATTGCTAAATACAAGCTGTTCAATAGATAACGCCCCATTCGGTGAACACTCCTGAAAGATCACATCCGCAAGATCCTTCCGCCAACACTTTCAAATCACGAGGTTCCGCGATTCCCCAGCGGTATGTGTCCACATACTCACGTAGAAAACTTTCGAACGTTTCTTGTCCCATCTCTTCATTTAGTGCTTCGAAAAATAAAGCGCCGCGACCATAAACGATGGCTCCATATTCCATAGGTGAATAATCTTTCGCTGGCATCCCAATCGGAATGGGTTCCTTTGCCACACGCTCCCAGCGTTGGTGCAGTGATTCTTTGAATCCATCCGCGGCCTGGCTTCCATATGTATCCAAATAATACAGATATGTGACATACTGCACCAGGCTTTCATCCAGCCAGGGTTCATCAATCTGATCGCTCATCACCTGGCAGTAAAACCATTCGTGTCCCACTTCATGTGCGGTTGCCGACTCCAAGAATACCGATCCAGGAGCGCCGCGCAATGTTGACTCTGGGTCATAGAAATAGATCCCGATTGCTACGATGTTTGAATACTCCATGCCTCCCGCCTGCATTGGCGTACTGACCAGATCCAGTTCATTGTATGGAAATGGCCCAAACCGATCGCTGAATGCTGATAAGGCGTTTGCCCCAATTTCAAGAACTCTCTCACCTGAGGAGCGGAACTCTTCCACAAAATAGCTTGTCAGCTTAACACCATCCACCCATGTGCTTTCAGATACAAAACGCGGGCTGGCAGCCAGATAAAAATCCCTCTGCGGCCCTCCTTCAAAGGTCACAATTTGCCGGTTAGAGTTTTCCACCCTTTCGGTCTCTATTCCGCCAGCCGCCAGGACAAATTTTTTTGGCGCATCAACCGTAACCGAAAAAAATGCTACATCCGTAAAGATCATATCCGCATTCTTCGGGGGCTCTTCAACATTCCACCCCTCATCGTTGTAAACTGGTATGATCGGGAAAAACGCATCAAGAGCCAGAATCTCATCAAAATATACGTACAACCCATAATTTCCGCCCATTTCAGATGGCACCACCTCATCAAAAAGCATTGTGATCGTTGTGCTTTCACCCGGAGCAAGAGGTTCCTGAAGATCCAATCGTAAAGCGGTATTGCTAAACTCTATCGAGGGTTCAATTGGATTCCCGTTTACTTGCACATCGGAAACCGCTAAATAATCACCGCCAACATTGGGGAAAAGGCGAAAATAAATAGTGTCCAGCGAAACAGATTCCTGGTTCGTGTAAACAACTTTTTGAAAGCCATCCACTCGAACAACATTACCATCTAGCTCTATTTCCATATTGATCGTGTACACAGAAGCCTGGTGTAATTTAATCAAATCCGGCTGAAACTCGGGTTTAAGATTATTTGGAAGCACCCTATCGGAATTTTCGTTTTGGGTGTTTTCTGCAGCCGCCTTGTCAATATCCTCATCCACCATTTGAGCGCTGTTGTTAACATTGCATGAAGCCAGGGCCAACAAGAAAATAGTTAGTATGGTGAAAGCACGGATGTTTCTCACGCAATAGCTCCTCATTTTATTGTTGTGTGGGTTTTGGCTGCAGCATCGCAAAGGTAACTCCAGAAGGTTCGTTGAATAAGCAGATCTTTGACCCACCGGGGATCTCAGAAGGTTGATCAACAATAAAGCCGCCTTTTTCCTGGATTAATCTTGCCTTCTCTTCAATATCTTCTACCTGAATAAATACCGTCAAGAAGGGCAGTTTAGCACGTTTGAGAGTGAAAACTCCTCCGTCTAATGCTTCATTCAGTGGGGTAGTTTCCGGGATGATATAAAAACCCAGCCGATCATTGAATTCAATTTTCCATTCGAAAACTTCCCGAAAGAACTCCACGGTTTTTTCCATATCATGGGTGGCTAATTCCCAGAAAACAACAGGATTTTTTTGCATGGCCATCTCCGAATTATTTATTTACCCCACTATATCAGAAAATCACCTGTTGGTCATGTGACCACAGGATTAGTACAAACCATGAAAATTTTGTTAATACATTCACAAGATTAGAATATTCAAAATACAATAAACAGAAAGCCGATCTCCACAAAATCAGCCGTTATCTCAATATATAATAATCAGATAATGATCATAGAAAAATTAAAACAGAATAAGAGACACGGCATTCTTGTAATTTTATTAACCACAGCAATTTTCCTTACCTGGAGTTTTCTATCACATTCCCCATCAGGATCCTATAGCAAAATATTCTCTATTGGTTCTTCGGTTTGCCACCAAATCCCATCTCACTCTTTCAGTATTGGATCTGTTCAATTTCCTGTATGCGCGCGCTGCGCAGGACTTTATATGGGTTCATTTATCGGCATAGTGTACGGATTCCTTTCCGGGAAGAAAATAGGCGTGCCTAAGACAAAATTCATTATCTTTTTAGCATTCCTTTTTCTACTTTGGGCTGGAGATGGTTTAAATTCATTGATCAGCGATTTCCTTAATAAGCCATTTCTCTACCAGACAAGTAACCTCAGCCGCCTTGTCACCGGCTACGGAATGGGTTTGGTTATGTCCACTGCCCTTGTCACTCTTTTCAATTTGACGGTCTGGAAAACGGGTATAAACACCCCTGTCCTGGAAAACGTTTATCAAATTATTGGCTATGGGATATTGTGCGCGATGTCAAGTTCATTAATTCTCATAAGCGGACCTGCAATTTTCCAGCTTACCGCTTTTGTTACTATTCTTACTGTGCTATTTATCATCTCCCTGTTATACTCAATTTTCTGGATTATTTTTTTAAGGAAGGAAAATCAATTCACTAACTGGAAAGGTATAGCTGTTTACATGATTGCTGGTTATTCCACTGCAATAGGGCAAATTCTTTTGATGATCGCCCTGCGGAACAGAGTACTTTATTAATTAACAACAAATATTAAATGGAAAAATGATGGAATCTCTTTTAGGTATATTTTCAGCATTTGGGCTTTCTGCCAGTGCAGGTTTAAATGCATATATCCCCTTATTGGTCATTGCTCTGATGGCTCGTTTCACCGATCTGATCACACTTAATTCCCCATGGGATGCTCTGGCCAGTTGGTGGATTATCGGCTTATTGGTTATCTTATCGCTGATTGAATTTCTGGTAGATAAGTTTCCGGTTATCAATCACATCAATGATGTCATCATTCAATCTTTCATCCGGCCCACAGCCGGAGCAATTGCTTTCGCAGCCAGCACAAATGTTGTTACGGATATAAACCCTATCCTTGCACTTGCCTTGGGACTGCTTATCTCTGGAGGAGTACATGCGGTGAAATCAGCCGCAATCCGCCCTGCAGTAACCGCAGTAACAGGAGGAACTGCTAACGTGCCAGTTAGTATTGCCGAGGACGTCACCTCAACAACCCTATCCATTTTATCGATCGTTGCCCCTATCGCAGTTATGATCGTGGCTGCACTGTTCTTCACCTGGATAATGTGGCATTTCTACTTACGGTCACCACAGGATTAGATAAACCGTTTGTAATCCCGCATGAGGAACGCTTCCGTCCGCGAGAATATCTCTTTCAATTGTTCCAATCCATCTTTTGCATTCATAATTTCTGTCTGACCAAGTGAAAGTGCTTTGAATTCATCATCATCCAGGACCAGCATCTTCCTGTCTGGATACACAAGCAAATCCAGCGCAAGGTCATCGTAGGATATTTTCTCGGTGTCAAATCGTGCAGGTTTGGATATATTGCAGTACCACCCCTTTATTTCATCATTGTCCTTATCATGGATCTCAAAAATATTGAACCATTTCCCTGTTGGATACAATTCAAGAAAACGATCACCCTTTCTCAAACAGATCCCATTAAACATCAGGTCAGATCGATTGAAGTAAGCCTCAAGCAACAAAACAGACGGCGTCTGTTCAATGATCCTGCCATCATATTCCCACACAGAATCACCCAAATGATCGTTCTTTATTATCCGCATTTTTTCATTTCTTTCTTTTGAAGCATAGAATAGAATCAGGATTAATGGTAAATCCAATTTTTTTCCCTTTTGGATATTGTGCTATTGTTTGGAAAGAGAGTTCAATTAATTCCTGAATTCTGACCCTTATTGAAAAATTACTTCCCTTAAAGATATTATCAGTGATGAGTCCCTCAAAATAATTTAAGTCATCATCATTATTTACTTTTATTCTTATTGCGGTTGGGAGAATTACCAAATCAACCACTTCTCCATTAGAAAATTTCTCTTCACGACAAGAGAATGTGATTTTTCCAATCGCTGTTTCAGCAACTACAGGGTCTATTGAACAGATTTTTCCCTCCAGCTTATTATTTAAGCCGAAAAAAGCTGCCACCCAAAGATCTTCTGGATGGGTGTAAATATGTTGTGGACTCCCAGATTGCACAATCCTTCCTTCATTAAGAATCAATAATCGATCAGCAATCGTGAAAGCTTCCTCCTGGTCATGAGTCACATAGATCACCGGAATATCCATATTATTTATTAGCTCATGCAGTTCCTTGATCAATTGGTCCCGAAGGGCACGGTCCAAAGATCCCATTGGTTCATCCAACATTAGCATTTTTGGTTTTGGCGCCAACGCACGCGCAAAGGCAACCCGTTGTTTTTCTCCACCTGAAAGGTCTATTACAGATCGTTTGGAAATTCGCCGTAAGTCAACCATCTCAATTGCCTCATCCACACGTCTGCTGATTTCATCTTCCGAGACATGATGCATACGAAGCCCAAAAGCAATATTATCAAACACATTTAGGTGTGGAAAAAGAGCGTAATCCTGAAACATCAATCCAAATTTTCTCAAATGTGGTGGAGTTTGACTAATATCCCTACCATCCCAAAACACTTGCCCTGAGGCTGGTTTCTCTAAACCAGCAATAATCTTTAGAAGAGTGCTTTTTCCTCCTCCGGATGGCCCCAAAATACATACTACTTCATCTTTTCCAACAAAAAAAGATACGTCTTCCAACAGTAGGAGTCGATTATATTTCTTTTCAATATTCTTAAGCTCTAACATCGTTTTTGATCTATTGTTTTTGACCTTTCATTTTAATTTGCAAATGCTCTATCATGAAAAAACCGCCTCCGCAGATAAGCAGTAAAATTGCGGCCATTGCCATTGCCTTCCCGTAATTCTCCCCTCCTGGCAAGTTTAAATAACGAAAGATGGCAATAGGTAAAGTGGGATACTCTGGTCTAGTAAGGAATGAGGTTGCTCCAAATTCGCCCAGTGAAATTGCAAAAGCATAGATAGCCGCAGTAACTAATGATTTTTTGATAAGTGGGAGATCGACATGTTTCCACAATTGCTTTTCTGGGACACCCAGCGTCATTGCGGCTTCATGTAGGTTTTTCGGAATAGAGTCAATCACAGGTTGGATAATTCGAATCACAAAAGGCAGCGCAATTAATGCATGAGCCATTGGGATGAGAACAGGAAACCAGCGAATCGAATTGGGTACCGATGAAAATGCGGATAAATACCCCAAGCCCAACGTAACCGCAGAAGTTCCTAAAGGAAGCATCACTAAAAAACTCAAATATTTATTGGATTGCTCATCTTTTGAAGAACTAACTGAAATCATGGTTCCTATAATTA
>CAZILY010000020.1:0-4853 GCA_964540175.1 uncultured Pelolinea sp.
TTAAGCATTCTGTTTGCCTTCTTCGCTACGCGCGGCGATCGACCGAAGGAATAACTGAAATTATATTATTATTTAATTTATTTAAAGATAGAGATTATTAAAAAAAGGAAATTATGAAAAAAATCACACAGACCCAACGGGAGCAATTGCTTATCTTGCAGCAAGAAGAGATAAATGGGTATCATACGTATAACCGATTGTCTAAAATCGTAAAAGATCCGAATAACAGCAAGATCTTAAAACGGATCGCGGGTGAGGAACTCAAGCACTATAAGACCTGGAAAGAATATACTCAGCAAGAGATTGCCCCTGATAAGTGGAAAATACGCTTCTTCTTTTGGGTTTCTAAGTTGTTTGGATTGACCTTTGGCATTCGTTTAATGGAGTTGGGGGAAGAGAAAGTTCAGGTTGAGTATGCCAGTTTGCTCAAGGCATTCCCAGAGACAGCAGATGTGTTAGCGGATGAAGAAAAACATGAAAATGAACTACTGGACATGCTGGATGAGCAGAGTCTGCAGTATGCCGGCTCGGTGGTTCTCGGATTGAATGATGCGCTTGTGGAATTGACTGGCGCGCTGGCAGGGTTAACCTTTGCATTTCAGGATACGAAATTAATCGCGTTGGCTGGCCTAATCACGGGCATCTCCGCGTCATTCTCCATGGCTGCATCAGAATACCTGTCCACAAAATCTGATGAGGCCGGGCAAAACCCACTCCTTTCAGCTCTCTATACGGGGATCGCGTATATTTTTACAGTGACCATGCTGATCCTCCCGTACTTGTTGTCTACAGATTATCGCATCAGTCTGGCATGGACTATTTTCAACGCGATTTTGATCATCGCAGTCTTTAATTATTACATTTCCGTTGCCCGTGGATATAATTTCCGCCAGCGTTTTTTGGAAATGGCATCCATCAGTCTTGGAGTGGCGCTGCTTTCGTTCGTGATCGGGAATTTAATTCGCGTTTGGATCGGAATTGATATTTAGAAGCAGAATAATAAAAAGTGAAAAGTTGCTGGTTATTCAGCAGCTTTGTTTTTTTAAAATTTTGTTAGCAACCAGTATTTCTTGACAGGACCTCTAAATAATTTATAATGTTAGTATATACTAATATACGGAGGAGTTATGAAAATTCTGGTGTTTGGAGCAGGGCCTTTGGGCAGCTTGTTGGCCGCTAGGTTATTCCAGGGTGGACATGAAGTTGCTTTGCTGGCGCGCGGAGTGCGATTGGGGGATTTAAAGAAGCATGGCGTAGTGCTACAGCGGTGGCCGACTGATGAGACGGAGTCTGTCAGGGTTCCGGTTGTAGAAATATTCTCGTCGGTAAATGATTATGATCTCGTGTTGGTAGTGATGCGTAAGAACAGCGCTTTAAAAATCCTGCCGCTGCTCTCCAAGAATAAGAAAGTGCCAATATTCCTGTTTTTGATGAATAATGCGGCAGGTCCGGGTGCTTTCATTGATGCCTTAGGAAAAGATCGGGTGATGATGGGGTTTCCGGGTGCGGCAGGATACCGCGAAGGCCATACTATTGTGCACCTCAATGGGTCACCAGACAGGCCAGCAGGGATTGTTATAGGAGAGACAGACGGGGGAATCTCCACCCGCCTGGAGAAAATCGCGCAGGAATTAGGAAAAGGGCTATACGTCGAAGCAGTAATCGAGCCGCACATGGATGCTTGGTCAAAGTATCATGTTGCACTGCTTTTCCCATCGCTCGCGCCTGCCCTTTACTTATGCGGAAATGACAACCTGCGTATGTCGCTGACGCGCGACGCGCTTGTCCTGGCATGGCGCGGGATCAAAGAGGGATTCAGTGTCTTGAAAAGATTAGGATATCCCGTCCGGCCGAAGTATATGAAACGTTTCCTGCTTATGCCTGAGCCGCTTGCAGTTTCTTTTTTGGGAAAACTGATTAAAAATCCCCGTATGGAGGTAGCCATGGTCCGGCATGCGGAGGTAATTCGTGATGAGATCCAGCAGTTAAACATGGAATTTCTTGATTTAGTTGAGCAGTCGGGGATGTTCACTCCCACTATCCGCTTCCTGATTGATCAATTTAACAAAAAAGCACAGCCGCTGCCGGATGGATCGCGATCTATTCGCCTGCGGTGGTCAGAGATTCTGATTCCGGTATTGATGATCTGCTTGATTGTGCTGATCCTGATGTACATAAAGTGATCTCGAACAAGATTGAAAGATACAGCTTATTCATTTATCTAAAAAAGTTTCTGCGAAGGCGATAAATGCTTGAACATCTGCAAAATTGCTGACCAATCCGAGCGAAATGCGGACTGCCCCGCTAGCCTTGGGGTCGATGCAATGCTGGAAATCTAAATCTGTTAACCGATCAGAATAATGCGGGCGTGAGAAACAGGATGATAATTCGTCTGTTGAGATATCCAGGGCGATTTCCCCTGCTCCTGGATTACAGAAGAATCCCATTCGGATGGAGATTTTTCGTTCATTGGCTTCTTTTTCCAATAGGTGTTTCTGGATTAAATCGCCATTGCTATTGAAGAAATTCACGGTGATAGTTCCACCGCGGGCATTTGTGGTCAATGGCCCATAAATTTTTATCAGATGGGTGCCATTTTTATGGTGCAATTTGCTAAGTGTGTCTAACAACCAACCTGTCAGACTGGCCACACGGTCGTGGATCACATCAATGCCAATAGACTTGAGATGGCGCAGGCCGATCTCTACGGCGGGGATGCTCAGAAAGTCAACTGTTCCATCTTCAAAACAGGTGGGAGCTTCTGCTGGGTAATGTTTCTCTCCTCTTACTGACGTGACTGTGGTGGTCCCACCTGCAAACCATGAGCGGTGCAGTTTGCTGACCGCGTCTTTACGCGCCAGCAGGATACCGACGCCAGTCGGATAACCGAACATCTTGTAAAATGACAGCGGAACAAAATCTGGCTTCCATTGGCTGAGATCCAACCGATTGGTTGCCGTGAATGCAGCTGCGTCCACGAGTACATCCCATCCCAACGCCTGCGCTTTTTCAATCCATGTCAGTGGATGCTGGACGCCTGAGAAATTTGATTGGGCAGGAAACGCGAACAAGTTAAAGCACCCGCGGTCAGATGAGTTTAATTCATTAAATAAAACCGTTTCATCCACACGCATGTCAGGAAGCACAACTGGAATATATTGGACGTTGGCTCCTTTTGCGTTGGCATATTCGCGGATACCGTTTACAGAATTGTGGTTGTCGAAAATGAGCACGTAACGGCATCCTTTGCCAAATGGGTAGGATTCTCCGACTATCTTCAATGCGGCGCTGGCGTTCTGAGTGAAGATACATACATATTCTTCAGGTGATGCGTTGAAATATTCCAGCACATAAGCGCGCGCACTTTTAATTAACTCGGTCGCGTGGAGGGAGGTCGGGTTGTAAGAGTGAGGATTCCCGAATATATTCTTGCTGAGTAATTCTTGATGTGCTGTTAACTGTGAATTGGCATATAAGCCGCCGCCAGTATAATCCAGGTAAACGTGCCCCTCTGAATCAAGTGTTTGATAATCTTCTTCCCTGAGAAGGTCGAGAGCAGTGGTGTTCTTGAAGAGAGGATATTTTTTTATAAATTGGGAGTAAGCATCGTTTTTCATATCTTTATTTAACCACAATTAGGCAGAATTTGTACCCTAAACTCTGGATGGTCAATCAGATTGGTGGATCTTCAAAGACCTTTTGACGGAAAAAAATTGTTTAAACAACTTCTCCGCAAAATTCTCTTGATCGATTTCCATTAAAGTCCAAAAGAAAAAAGACAGAAAGAGCAAGTGCGGTAAGTACCAAGGATTCAAATTTGGAAATTGGACAAGCACATTAGTTGATTTTAAGTAAACATTAGCATATACTAATATAATGATTTGACGAACAAAATACCTGAGGGAAAAATGAAAAACAGCCATTTATCTGAGAAGGAAAAAAGGTTAATAGGAAGTTGGATGTATCAGAGTGCGCTTTTCCTGATCGTCTATCCACTTGTCTTCTTCATCACCGCGGGTGATTGGAAGTGGGGGTGGAGGTGGGTATTTTATATCATTTTGACGGTGTTCCTAACCGCGCATCCGCTGTTGTTAATTCCCATAAACCCCCAATTGCTTGCAGAACGCGCTCGAGGTACACAAACAGCGGATACCAAGCAATGGGACCGCATTCTTACGATGATCGGGGGTGGTATCCTGCCGTTTGGAAGTCAGCTGCTTAGTGCTCTTGACCACCGCCTTGGCTGGACAGTACAGCTGCCTGTAAACTTACATATACTTGCCACAGCCGTTACCATTATAGGATTTGTGCTTTTTCTTTGGGCAATGGTATCAAACGCATTTTTTACAGAAGGCGTCCGCATCCAAACCGAGCGCGGTCATACAGTGTGTGAGTCTGGACCATATCGTTATGTACGCCATCCCGGCTACGTGGGATCAATCCTATCTATCCTCGGTTTGCCGCTGATACTCGGGTCACTTTGGGCGCTGATTCCTGCTGTGGCTGGTGGCACTGCCTTTTTCGTACGTACTGCGCTTGAGGACCGCACCCTTCAACTTGAACTGAAAGGGTATGCGGAGTATGCGGCGCGAGTCAGATACAGATTGGTGCCGGGTTTGTTTTAGAAAAGGAGTCGTTATGCAGTTCATTCCTGGTTTACAGCTTGGGTGGCTGAATGGTTGGGTCCCGTTGGCCCTTTTTTATGTATTGTTTGGATTGTTCCTGCTGAATTGCCCGAAACCCATTGTTAAGAAACTATACAGCGTTAAAGGTTGGTCAAAACGCGAATACATTTATTCTGCGATTGGAAAACCGTATTCCTTGGCGTGTGTTGGTCTTGTGATTATGTCACC
>CAZILY010000020.1:4953-17336 GCA_964540175.1 uncultured Pelolinea sp.
TTTTTACCATTTTCGTATTCTTGGTGAAGAAAAAGCCTGCCTGGCAGCATACGGAAAAACCTACCAGGATTACCTCAATACCGTTCGCCGATATTTCTGAAAATAATTATCCTTAATTGTCCCAAGTACCTGCTTGAATATCTTTTCCCCGTTCCCCATGTTGCGAGCAACGCAGGTATTTTCTTCCAGTAAGCGGGAGGACGTTCCCACTGGTAAAATTGGGCAATGACACGAAAAAATATAATATTCTCACTTTTATTACTATATGCGGTTGGTTGTTCTGCTTTACCTGAAGCGGAGTTTGCCGCACCCGTTGAGGATGAAATCCAACAACAGCCATATATCAGTGCGACACAAACGATGGTTGTTGAGGAATCCACAGCCCCAGAAGTAACACTTACTCCAACTGAAGATACCCGCCTCACACCTGATGATTGGCAGAATTGGCCGATCGTTCCAGAGGTGACGGAGACTGCGCGTGAAATCTACCGGAAAGGTATCGCCATGGGTAATAATCCGCGAGCTTTCTCGAAAGTAGGTGACTGCCAGAATGTGAAACAGTCTTTTCTGGGTTTTTTTGACCATCCAGGGAGATATGAGGGTTTGACTGACATTGATGACTTGAAGGATACGATTGAGAATTTCCAGGGTTATTTTGACCGGGATGGCCAATCCACCCAATATGGCTTCAATGCCGCTGCTGTGCTTTCTCCCCTTTGGGCTGATCCTGATATCTGCCTGCCGGATGAAACACCTTTGGAGTGTGAACTGCGTATCACCCGCCCAACATTTGTGCTAATCAGCCTGGAATTCTGGTTTCATGGAAGAACCCCGGAAGTATTTGAGCGCTATATGCGTCAGATCATTGAGTACACTATCTCCCAGGGCGCAGTACCGATTTTGGCGACTAAAGCAGATAATATTGAAAAAGACCATTCACTAAATCTCACCACAGCGCAGTTGGCATATGAATACGATATTCCTCTATGGAATTGGTGGGCGGCAGCTCAACCACTGGGCGACCACGGGATTGACTCTTACCGGGATGGTTTTCATATCAGTGTAGAAGCGTGGAATATGCGCAGCAAGACTTTTCTGCAAACGCTTGATCACTTATGGAAGGGTTTGCGCAATATTGGTTGATCAAAAATCGCGAAAGATTTCACCTGGTTATTTGCTGTGATACTATCTGATCTCTTCGATCGAAAAGTCACTGAAAATGATTGCGTCTGAATAAGGCGCGCCGCCTGCTTTGGTGAATACCCCCCACCGTCCATAACGCAATCCATAACGGCTGTCTGTGAATGATTCTACCAATTTGTTGTTGATAACCAATGAGATTGTATCGCCGATGCAATCCAGGCGGATTGTGTTGTTAGACCTTCCGGATTGGATTCCTTCTAATTGACCCTGTGCGAGAAGGGCGAAGGGGCGCTGAATTGTGTCACGGAAGATTGTATAAGTACCATCTGCACGCAGGACCGCAATATACTTTCCTTCCAAACTGGATCGGCAGATTAACCCGGCATATTGGGTTGCTTTCATGTCCGGATTAATATCCATATTAACCACTACGCTGACAGAGACGTCTGCTAGTGAAGGGCCGGATTTGGCAGCATAATATCCATATGGAATAACTGGTGAAAAATGGAAGCCATCTTCTTCAAATTCACTGAATGCGCCACTTAATCCCATTTGTGAGAATGTACCATGGTCATTTGATAGGTCATCCATGAGATAGAAGTGTTGTAATTCTGGGAGACCTCCTGGTAGTTGTATTACCTCAAAGTTTGTCAGTGTGATGCTGCCGAATTGCTGATCCCAGGCGGAAGCAGTGAAAAAACCCAGCGCGCTGACGCCATTTCCTGTTCCAAAAGGTAAACGAGCGACCATGATATTATTTACAAATAGGTCACAAACGTCCCAGCCGCAGGTTAATCGGAAATTATTGATGCGCCCGGCGGAATTGAGCGCTGGCGTGTAGGTTTTGTTGTACGCAGAAACCACTTTGACGCTGTCTGTGATTTTCCATTCTTCAAAGTTGAAATATTGCCCCTGCACACGCAGCACATAGGAATTTCCATCGGGTTTGGTGAAATAGAAACCGAACTGATTCTGGTCAGGCTTATCCATATCTACTGGGTGGGAAGTGACATCAGCTGTTAAACTGAACCTCCCAGACGAAAGTGGTTCTTCCCGTAGTAAATAGATATCTGTTTTGCGCCTGTTTTCTGTTTGAGAAATGGTGAGAGCTTCTTCAGTACATAATAGCGAAAAGGGGTTCTTGGCTGGTTCTTCAGCACAAAACGCAATGTCCTTTGAGAAATCGAGTGGATGAATAAGGTATGGCAGCTCTGTAGCTGTAGGAACAGCAATCAATTCCGCCTCTTGGCTTGCAGTGCCTTCGATTGGTTCAAGCGTGTTTATAGATTTGGATTGTACCGGCTGCTGGGTGGGTGTACATGCAGAAAATATGCCAATCCCGGCGATAATGCTTGAGAAAATCACAAACGATTTATTCATGACAACATTATAAACGGATGTTGGTTTGGCATCCTTAGAAATCCGTGCGCAGTTTCCTCATCAATCCACCCGCTTTGAAGTATTCTAATTCCAATGGTGTGTCAATCCGCTCGGTAGTAATAAATGAATCACTGCTTCCATCATTTCTAATCACAGTGACAGTTATTTCTTCATTTGGTTTTTCAATAGATGGTATTCCCTTGATCGTGAACCGTTCTGATCCTGTTAGCTCAAGTGTTTCAGCAGTTTCATGTTTTCTAAACTGCAGCGGTAAAATACCCATACATACCAAGTTTGTGCGGTGGATGCGCTCAAAAGATTCGGCAATAACCGCTTGTACTCCTAATAAATATGTACCCTTGGCTGCCCAATCACGGCTGGATCCTGTGCCGTATGCTTTTCCTGCGATAATGATGAGAGGAATGTGGTCTTTCATGTATCGTTTGGCTGCATCGTATATTGAAAGCATTTCTCCAGTGGGAATATGGATGGTGAAACCGCCATCTACTCCTTTTGTTAATTTATTTCGCAAGCGGGGGTTACTGAAGGTTCCGCGGGCCATCACTTCATGGTTACCGCGCCGAGCGCCAAATGAAATGAAATCTTTTGGCTGCACACCTTTTTTTATTAAATATGCTGCTGCTGGGTTATCTGCTGAAATTCGGCCAGCAGGAGAAATATGGTCGGTTGTGATCGAATCGCCCAGAAATGCAAGAACATGTCCATTCTCAATGTTTCCTAAGGCACCGCTTTCTCCAAATCCATCGAAAAGAAAACTCGGCTCATTAATTACCAATGATTTTTCCTCCCATTTGAAAACGACACTTTCTGGTACCTGCATAGAATTCCAGCGCTCATTGCTTTTATAAATATCAGCGTAATTCTTTGTGTATAAATGGCTGGGAATCATAGCTGCGGCAATCTCTGCAACTTCTTTGTTGGTGGGGTAGATGTCATGAAGGAACACAGACTGCCCGTTTTTGTCAGTTCCAAGAGGAGTATTTGAAAAATTAAAAGCGATCGTTCCGGCTAACGCATATGCGACGACTAATGGTGGTGACGCCAGGAAATTTGCCTGAATATCCGGGTGGATGCGCCCTTCAAAATTGCGGTTCCCTGAAAGTACGGAGGCTGTTATCAGTTTGCTTTCCAGCAGCGCTTCAGATAATGCTGGTTTGATTGGTCCTGAATTTCCAATACAGGTTGTGCATCCATAACCGACGATATTAAATCCCAATGTGTTTAACCCGGACAGCAACCCGGCTTTTTCCAAATATGCATTTACTACCCGTGAGCCGGGAGCAAAACTGGTTTTAACCCAGGGTTTACAAAGCAGCCCTTTTTCGGCAGCTTTCTTTGCTACCAGAGCAGCTGTTATCATCACAGAGGGATCAGATGTATTCGTGCAGGAGGTGATAGCCGCGATCAGGACTGTGCCGTGTGAAATGATGTATTCCTCGCCATCTAATTTCACATTAGCCTGAGCGGATTTTTCTGATTCAGATACTCCAAAACCACTCAAACCTTTTTTTGCAATAAGGGATGCGTTGAAGACATTCTCTGCGTTTGAAAAAGCGAAAATATCCTGCGGGCGTTTTGGTCCGGCAAGCACGGGCTCAACCTCTCCCAGATCAAAACTAAATGTCTGGGAGTACTCAATTTGTTCGTCTGCCCCTTCACGGAACAACCTCTGTACGCGGAAATATTCTCTCACCAACCTGGTATGTTCAAGCAAACGACCGGTACGTTCAAGATAAGTGATTGTTTGGTTGTCAACAGGGAAGTAGGTCATCGTTGCGCCTGATTCAGGAGACATATTGGCAATCATCGCGCGGGTTTCCACGGGCAGTGACGCGGCGCTTTCTCCATATATTTCCACAAATTTACCAACCATACCCAATTCTCTTAACTTGGCAGTCAGGGTGAGAGTCAGGTCTGTTGATGTGGCGTAGTCAGGTAGAGAACCAGTTAGACGAACACCGATCACATCTGGAATGGAAAATTCCGAAGGGTATTCCAGCATGGCCGCCAGTGCTTCTATTCCGCCCACTCCCCAACCTATTATGCCTAGACCATTGATCATCGTGGTGTGCGAATCGGTTCCCAATACACTGTCAGGATAGATTATTCGTTTTCCATCCGGCATCTTTTTTGTGAATGCCACCTGCCCGAGGAGTTCTAGGTTGACTTGATGGCAGATACCCAGTCCGGGCGGAAGTACCTGCAGGTTATCGTACTCTGCCTGACTCCATTTCAAGAATTGATAGCGCTCAAAATTTTGCTTGAATTCCAATTGTTCATTGATGCTGCGTGCTTCTGGGCATCCATACGCGCTAACCTGAAGAGAATGGTCAATGACAAGGTTGGATGGAATACGTGGGTTAACTGCATGTGGGTCTTTTCCGTCCCGCTGAACTGCGGCACGTAAAGCGGCGAGGTCATTAAGCACTGGCACACCTGTGAAATCCTGCATCAGCACCCGTGCTGGTAAAAATGGTATCGCCATGCGGCTGCTTCCGGGAGCGGCTTCCCATTCGATAATTGCTCTTGCATGTTCTTCGGAAAACCCCTTCTTTCCTGCGTTTCGCAGACAGCCTTCTAACAGCACTCGAATAGAATATGGCAGGCGATCGAGGTTCTTCTTTGTCTGTTGGCTGAATTTGACTAAATCAAAATACCGATAAGTCTTTTCGTTGAAAGTTAATATTGACTGAAATTTCTGGTGACTACTTGCCATTATGCCTCTTTACTTTTTCATAGTTGAAATGATCGTGTCGGCGAATTCCCGTGTTCCGAGTGCGGTGGCTCCTTCAATCTGCACTGCGAGGTCAAAAGTAACCTTTTTTTGCCTGATTGATTCCGTTACCCCTTTGTGGATTAAATCCGCTGCTTCTGGCCATTCGATATAACGCAGCATCATTTCTGCTGACAGGATCAATGAGCTGGGATTGGCTTTATTCAGCCCGGCAATATCTTGTGCGGAGCCGTGGTTCGCTTCAAACAAGGCAGTGCCGTTTGTGTAGTTGATATTTGCGCCGGGGGAAATACCGACTCCACCAGCCAGAGCAGCAGCCGCATCAGACAGGAAATCGCCGTTAAGATTGGTTGTTGCTATTACATCAAAATTTTGGGGTTTGGTGATTAACTGTTCAAATACTACGTCTGCGATGACATCGTCCACCCAGATATTACCGCTCTTAAGGGCGGTTTCTTTTTGTAGTTCTGCCTCTTCTCTACCCACTTTTTTAAGCAGCGATTGATATTGCCGGTGGGTAAATACCTGAGAAGTGAAGCTGTTTTCCGCTTCTTCATACCCCCAATTGCGGAAAGCGCCTTCTGTATATTTCATGATATTTCCTTTATGAACGAGAGTTACCCGTTTTCGGTCATTCTTAATTGCCCAATCAAGTGCAGCGTGCACCAATCGCTGACTGTTTGTTTTGGAAATTGGTTTAATGCCGATCCCGCACTCTTGTGGGTCGGGCAGCTTTTTATGATCCTCGGGCAGCGCTTCTCGATATGCTTTCATCCATTGTAAATGTTGCGGAGTGCCAACCTGATATTCAATGCCGGCATACAGGTCCTCAGTGTTTTCGCGGAAAATTACCACATCAATTCCTTGTGGTGTCCGATGGGGGGAAGGCAGCCCTTTAAACCAGCGAACGGGGCGCAGACATACATATAGATCGAGCGTCTGTCTCAGAGACACATTCAATGACCGAATCCCGCCGCCCACTGGCGTTGTCAGTGGGCCTTTGATACCCACTTGAAATTGCCTGATCGCTTCTATCGTTGATGCAGGGAGCCAGGTGCCGACCGTGTCAAATGCTGCCTGTCCAGCCTGGAAAGCTTTCCACTCGATCTGTTTTAAACTGCCGTATGCATGGTAAACAGCTGCGTCAGCCACTCTTTGAGCTGCATCCATAATCTCTGGGCCAATCCCGTCGCCGGGGATGAAAGGAATTGTTCTTAAGGTTGGGGCTATTTTCATGAGTTCCTTTTTGATGGTTCGAATTTGATAATTTTAACATCTTACGGATGCCATTTAGTGCTTGACAACTACCAATAAGCAGGTAAAATAATAGCATAGATAATGAGACGCTGTATCAAGATATGGGACACTAATGACTGCGAATAAAATACAAATCCTAAACAGAACAATCGCCATTTTGGATTGCTTCAACTTGGACAAGCCAACGTTGGGTGTACGGGAAGTCGCTCGGCAGACAGAGCTTTCACCCAGTACGGTTGGGCGCATAATGGCATATTTGAAAGAAATGGGGATTCTCAACCAGGATTCAGGGACACATTTGTATATGATGGGTTCAAAGGTTTTAGCATGGGCGGGAATTTACACGGTCACAAGCGATGTGCGAACGGTTGCGTTGCCAGTAATGGTACGACTGCAGGAGAAGACTCGTGAAACGATCAGTTTGTATGTTCTGGAAGGCAGCGAACGTGTTTGTGTGGAGCGGCTGGAAAGCCCTGAGACAGTGCGAATTGTCGCGCGCGTAGGCAGGAGAATTCCACTTTACGCTGGATCAGCAGGGAAGGTTTTTTTAGCATTTATGAGTAAAAGCAATCGCGAGGAGATTCTAAGTGAAATTGACTTAGTTGCAATGACAGAACAAACGATCACAAACTTAGAAGTACTCCAAACTAATTTGGACCAGATTCGGCAGAAAGGGTATGCTGTCAGTCGAGGAGAATGGATCATAGACGCATCCGGCGTTGCCGCACCAATTTTTAATCAGCGGGGGCAGATCACAGCGGCGATCTCCATTTCTGGTCCTCGGCAGCGCTTTACGGATGAAAAGATAAAAAAAACGGCAGAACTATTGGTAAAGGAAGCGGAAAAAATTTCCTTTGATTTAGGGTACTACCCGCGCTGATGCGGAAAAATGATTGTTAGGAGAGGTAGGAACAATGTGGTTTCAAGATAAACTAGAAGATAAGATCATTAAAAAACGTAAACGGATAAAGGATATTGTCAGTCAGTACAGCAGCCAGAAAATTGGCGATGTGACAATTAAAAATCTATTTGGCGGGCTGCGCGGAAATGATTTGCTTGTAAGTGACGTTTCGTATGTGGATCCTAATGAGGGCATTCATTTTAGAGGATATTCGATAAATGACCTTATGGAAATGCTGCCAAAAGCGGAAGACAGCGAAATGCCGCTGGCTGGCGGGATGTATTATCTGCTGCTGATCGGTGAACTGCCAACTCGTGAAGAAGCGCTTGATATCGAAGAAGAATGGCGGCGCGCTGGGGACCTGCCCTATCATGTGGCTGACATGCTGCGTGCTATGCCTAGAGATACTCACCCGATGACTATGTTTTCGCAGGCCATCCTCGCACTTCAGTCGCGATCGGAATTCACTTTGCATTACAACAACGGGTTGAAAAAAACAGATTATTGGAAACCGACATTGAAAGACAGCATGAGCTTGGTCGCGAAAACACCTGCGATCGCAGCTGCTATCTACAATATCAAATATCATAATAATGATCTTATTCCTCCCAGCCAAACATATGACTGGAGTGCTAATTTTGCATATATGATCAACAAAGATTGGGATCAGCATTATATGGAATTATGCCGGCTGTTCTTTGCTATCCATGCAGATCAGGGTACGGGAAACGTCAGCGCTCACACCGCGTGGCTGGTAAATTCCACTCTCTCCGATGTGTATTTCTCCTGTTCGGCGGCGATGAATGGATTGGCTGGGCCGCTGCATGGCCGTGCTAATCAGGACTGCCTGAAATGGCTGCTGGATGTGTTGGAAAAATATGGAAGCTGCCCAACAGAAAAGCAGATGGAGGAGTATATTTGGGATACGTTGAATCGCGGAAAGGTGATCCCTGGATACGGTCACGCTGTATTGCGTAATACGGATCCCCGATTTATCGCTCAGCTTGAATTTGGACATAAATATATCGCAAATGACGACCTGTTTAAACTGGTTGAAATTGTATATAAAGTTGCACCGCGTGTCCTTAAGGAGCAAGGCAAAGCCAAAAGTCCCTGGCCAAATGTGGATGCGATCAGTGGTACCCTGCAGTATAACTGTGGAATGCGTGAATATGATTTCTATACTGTCTTATTCGGTGTCGGCCGCATAATGGGCATCACTGCTAATCTGGTTTGGGCACGCGCGCTGTATGCTCCCCTAGAGCGTCCACAGTCAATCACGCTGGATATGGTTGAGGAGAAGATTGCCCAGATCATATCCTGACAGATATGGTTATCTTCACACGGGGATTTTCTCCAGCAGAAAGCTTTCTCCTAATGAGAAACTGATTGAATGTACTCGAACAGATGGTCAATGAGTACAGTGCTCAAGTTCTGCAGTACGGCAGCCATTCCATACGATTGTCTTTTTGTGCCCTCACCAAGAGTGAGGTTACAATGGGCATTCACTGGTTGGCAGACGCAATCGTGTATTCCCTGAAATTATCGTGACATGATGTTAGATAGGAAGGGTGAAAGTGAATGTGCTTCCGCGTTCTTCGCCTTTGCTGTCCGCCCAAATCTTTCCTCCATGTGCTTCGACTAGAGATTGGGCGATCGTTAGCCCAATGCCGCTCCCCCCGCCGTTTTGCCGGGAGCGCGATCTGTCTGCACGGTAGAAGCGTTCAAAGATGTGCGGAAGATGATCGGCTTTAATTCCTGCGCCATTATCTCTCACTGAAATATGCACAAAGGCATCAACTTTTTTCGCGTTGATCTCAATAGTACCGTTCTCAGGTGTAAACTGCAAAGCATTTCCTAATAAATTCTGAATCACCTGGATAATGCGGTCATGATTTACCATCACGGATGGGAGATTTTTCTCGCTATGAATGGATACTTGAACCCCTTTTTTATTGAAGGTATTCAGTAATGGAGCAAGTGCATCATGGAGCAGTTTATCCACATTAATATCTTCTTTGTTAATCTTGAATGCGTCACCTTCCACTCGGCTTAATTCTTGTAGATCTTCTACCAATCTCTGCAGGCGATCTGCTTCTCGATAGATATGCATAAATGTGGTTTCATCACTGGTAAGAACACCGTCTATCAATCCCTCCATTGAGCCTTTGATAGCGGTCAGAGGTGTACGCAATTCGTGGCTGATATCACCGATCAATTGGCGCCGCATGTTCTCTGTTTGTTCAAGCTGCGCAGCCATGCGGTTAAAGCTGTGCCCAAGTTGGGCAAGCTCATCTCCATTGTCTGCGGTCACCTGTACTCGCTGGTTGTAATTTCCTTTCGCGATCTCCTGGCTGGCGTTAGTGATAGATATCAGCGGTTTGGTGATTTGCCTGCTGATCAGAATGCTTAAAATTCCCGCGATAATGAAGGCAGCGATACTTGAGAAAAGCAGAGATTCATTAACCGCGGCTTTAAAATTTTCATATAATGTGCTTCCCCTGCTTCCACTCTGTCCACCCTGCTGTAGTCCTTCATTGGACATTAAATTGCCGATATGCTTATTGTAGGTGGATACTATGGATAGGTTCATCACGACAGCCAGGATCACTCCAGATAAAATGGCAACCAGAAAAAATGCTATCAAGACCTTAAACGCGAAACGATTGCGGATTGCCTTAATCATCTAATGGGTCTCACTGTCTTGCAGGCGGTATCCTGCTCCGCGTACTGTCTCAATATAATTCTCGCCAATTTTCTTGCGCAAGTGCCCAATATGGACATCTACAACACGCAAGTCTCCAAAGTAATCATATCCCCATACTTTTTCAAGCAGCTGCTCTCTGGAGAGGACCAAACTGTGATGCTCAGCGAGTGCGTTTAGCAGGTTGAACTCTAATGCGGTTAACTCAATTTCCTGATCGTTAACCCATATACGACGGCGGCCGTTATCAATTCGGATGTGTTCCAGGGCAATCACATTCCGGCTGTTTGGTGAGGAAGTAGTATGCATCCGCCGGATGACGGCTTTGATGCGGGCCATTAACTCCCGCGGACTGAACGGTTTTGTGAGGTAATCATCTGCGCCTACAGATAAGCCAATGATCTTGTCTGTTTCCTCTGACCTGGCAGTTAGCATGATCACATAAGCATCCGATTCTCGCCGCAGCTGCCCGAGCACTTCGATCCCATCCATACCCGGCAGCATGACATCTAAAATGATTATGTCTGGCCGGTAGGACTTCACTGATTTCAGCGCGGAAATACCGTCTTTAGCGGTTAAAAAATCATATCCTTCAGATTCCAAATAAGCAGTTACTAATTTCAAGATACTTGGTTCGTCATCCACAACTAAAATTTTGGTATTCGGCATGTCTTGTCCTGTGTGAAAAATAAATTCTACATATTATTACTTAAATAATAGTATACGCTATGCATAATAATCGCAGAATCATTTCTTATTAAATGAAGCGTAATAACAGTTATCCTTTAACTATAAATAAATTTACATGATTCTTGTAAAGAAGATGAGATAGATTTATGAAGTTTTTGTAAAGAATATTTTTGACTATTCGTTTTGAGTTGTTAGGAAAAAGTTGTCCATAAAAATATATATTGCCTAATTGCCTTTGGTTTTGATGTGTTTCTAGTGAAGCGGATAAGATTGTGATTGTTAAGGATGAAAAGCAATCTGCAATTTCATAAATTTATTTCAATAGTTTTTAACAATTTATGCAATAATAAAGATGAACAATTAAGGAGCCCGCATGGTTTGTGATAACAAAACACATCAAAACGTGATTGATTGGCTGCTGGAAGAAGACGAGATTAATCCATCCATCCGGTATTTTACTTTGGTAAACATACTTATGGAAGATCCGGAATCGCGGGAAGTGGTCCAGGCGCGAGAAAAAATAATGTCTTGTGGGCTTGTTCCCGAGATCTTATCTAAACAACACACTGACGGATATTGGGTTGGACCTGGGGCAGGATATCGCCCGAAATATACCGCGACTGTTTGGTCGCTGATCATGCTCGCGCAGTTAGGTGCTGATGGAAGCGTGCAGCCCGTATGGAAAGCAAGTGATTATATCCTTGACCATACTCGCAGGAAACAAGGCCCATTTAGCATTTATGCTACCCAGACCGGTGCAATGCACTGTTTGCAGGGGAATTTAGCTGCAGCCTTGATTGACCTGAAAATGATTAATGACCCCCGGCTAACTGAAGCGATTGATTGGATGGCGTGCAGTGCTACAGGTGAAGGATTTGGAAGCGTTGGAGAGAAAGAGATAAACCCACATTACATCCGAAGTGGAATCAGTGGGCCTGGCTTATTGTGTTCGGCGAATGATCACCAGCCCTGTGCATGGGGAGCCATAAAAGTGGCTTTGGCGCTCGGAAAGATTCCATTTGAAAAAAGATCTTCCCAAGTCAACAGTGCGATTACTGTGTGTAAAGATTTTCTACTGAGCAAAGATCCTGCCGTTGCTGATTACCCCCATCCTTATGCGAAAAAACCGAGTGGTAGCTGGTTTAAATTTGGCTTCCCGGTCTTTTATGTAACCGATGTGCTTCAAAATATGGATGCTTTATTGGCGCTCGGCTTGGCGGGTGATCAGCGTTTGAAAAATGCGATTGAATTAGTGGAGAGCAAGCAGGATGATTCCGGCCGGTGGAAGATGGATTATACCTACAACGGGAAAACATGGGTGGAAATAGAGGAAAAAGGGCAGCCTAGCAAGTGGGTGACTCTTCGCGCATTATCGGTACTGAAACGGTATTATCAATAAAGTGTATAAGGGCATTTTCCTGAACGATTGTTTTTTTATATACTGCTACGATTGAAATCTCCAGACTCTATTTTCATGGATATAGAGGTTGTAAGCAAACTCTTAAAATTGGAGGTTTTCCCTGAGATAAGGAAACGATCAGTAATGATGCATA
>CAZILY010000021.1:0-16522 GCA_964540175.1 uncultured Pelolinea sp.
CGACCTAAAGCAAATTGTTGCGATTAATAGCCCAAGCGAATATACCGAAGGAGATACACCAGTAGGTGATTTTCTTGAGGAATTAATGACTGATTTAAACATGAATATTAAGAGAATTGAAAATGGTGATTTTGGAAAAAATTTATATGCCGAATCCATGTTCACAGAAAAACCAACTATCTTTTTTTGCGGTCAATCACTCTTCATAAGATAGTTATAGTCTCTCTCCATTTTTACTTTATTCTACATGGAATACTCTGTAGAAAATTGTGTGGGCTCCAATCTTAAGGAAGATCAATCAAGAAGGATAAAAGTACCATTATGCGCAGCAATAACTGCGCATAGACATAACTTTCACGCGAGATTAGATTTTTTTGCTCTATTGTTATATAATCATAGTATCGTATCCATAAATTTCGATTCCGAAGCACATTTTCCGAGAATTCTGGGCTGAAAAGGATAAGCGGGGCAACCCGGAGAGCGGTGGTTTTCAAAATTGATTGGACAAAGAATAAATAATGCTCTTTTTGAAAAAGATGCATGAATAAATTAGTATAGTGAAGGCGGCTTA
Source organism: uncultured Pelolinea sp. (assembly GCA_964540175.1). Lineage (GTDB taxonomy): Bacteria > Chloroflexota > Anaerolineae > Anaerolineales > Anaerolineaceae > Pelolinea. The sequence goes on from CAZILY010000021.1 coordinate 572, forward strand.
TGAAGAAGGTAGTACTCGAACTTAAAGAAGGGGATTTTATTGTGCATGCAACCCATGGCGTGGGGATAATACAGGGTATCGACCGTAAGAAATTGGCCGGTGAAAAGCATGTGTTTTATGTGGTTAAAACGGAAAAATTGACATACTGGCTGCCAATGATGGATTCTAAATCAAAACGCATACGTTCTGTCAGCGCGCCGGCAACCTTTACTAAAGCTCTGAGCGTGATCCGCCAAAAACCCGTGCTGTTAAGTAATAACTTTCGCACTCGCATTAAGTACATCAAGGATGAGATGGCAAAATGCTCGGTACTGGCAAATGCACGCTTGATTCGGGACATGCACGCGCGCAACGCTGAGAAAAACCTGCATGTTAATGAACACCGGACCTTGGAAAAGCTTAAAAATCAGTTTGCTAATGAATGGGGAATCGCTGCTGGTAATGATAGGAAAACCGCAATTGCAAATCTTGAGAAAGCACTCAGTATTAGTGTCTCAAAGATGATTGCTGAGGAATCAGATTAATATTAATTTCTAATAACAAAAAAGCGCCCGTATGGGCGCTTTATGTTTTTAAAGGAGCAGTTGGGTTAGGACTGCACTTTGTAGTTGAAATAGACCTCAAGCATGAAGTCGCTGTTGCCGTTCTTGAAATACCAACGGGTGGTGTAAGAACCTGGGTCAACCGGAGCAATGGCAGGAGTGTAAAAGCACCATTTTCCGCCTGGTTCGATGGGGTCTCCAACATAGAAATATTTTGTGGCATTCCATAAGCGGTAACCGCTCATCCATTCCAAATAGTAGGTGTTATCCCATTCCGTACTGCCATCGTTTCCGACACAAACAATAAACTGGAAATTTTCTCCGGGTTTAAAAACCTTACCGTCAGCAGGCGTCTGGGTATTGTATTTGGCGTGGTCGCCAAAGCGCTGGATAGTTGCGGTGGGCCCGATTGGCAGGGTAGGCGCGGGCGGCAGTGTGGCAACGGCTTCGATAGTAGCTATTTCCAGGGTGGGTGCCGTAGTTGCTGTGGGTTCTGGCATGGGGGTGGGCGGCATGGCTTCAGTAGTCTGGGTCATGCTGACCATAACTGTTTCAGCGACCTGAGTGAAGATCGCGTTCGGATCTTGGGTAGGTTCCGCGGGAGCGGCAGCACCGCAGGCGGATAAAATTACACCAGCTAGCACAATCATAGTTACTAGTTTCAATTTTTTTATCAGTTTCATCATTATTATTCTCCATTCAAAAATTATGCAATTATTATAACTGAACTTGAATATGAAAAGGGATATTTTACAAGGAAGAAGGTTTATGCAGTAATGAAAAAATCAGCGAGTTTTAATAGGGAAAGTGGGATCACCACGTGTAAACCCTGGATATAAAGAAGTTATTTGGAATGGCTAACATGTCACAATCACAAAATGGACAGAGAGAAAACCAACAAAACTTATGAATTGCTGAAGTCAGCTGGTGTTTTTATTAAATAATTATCAGTTTTGACTGCCATCTCCAGTTTTCAATTGGCTGGTTTGAAAGACATCATAAATGGTTTCACGCTCGGTACGGAATTGTTTTGTGTAAAGGTTGAAATACTTTCCCTTTAGGAGCAGCAGTTCTTTATGGGATCCGATTTCTGCGATGTGGCCATCTTCAATGACAAGGATACGGTCTGCACGTTTAATTGTTGATAAACGGTGTGCAATGATGAAGCTGGTTCGGTCTTTCATGATGGCTTCCATGCCATCCTGGATCAGGGCTTCGGTCAGTGTATCTACTGAACTGGTGGCTTCATCCATAATGAAAATTTCCGGATCGGAAAGAACGGCTCGTGCCAAGCTGATGAGCTGCTTCTGCCCGACCGAAAGCAGCACACCACCTTCTCCAACTTGTTCTTCATATCCCTTGTCGAAGCGCTGGATGAACTGGTGTGCGCTGGTCAATTTAGCTGCTTTCTCAATTTCCGCCTGGCTGGCTGTCAATCGCCCATACGCAATATTCTCTTTGATTGTGCCGGAGAAAAGATGTGGGGTTTGCAGAACAATGCCAATACGGGATTGGATGGACTCTAAAGACAGGTCTGTGTAATCGTGGTTTCCGATTAATATGCGGCCTCGCTTTGGTTCGTAAAAACGGCATAATAAATTTACAATGGTTGTCTTACCACCGCCGGTTGAACCAACGAGGGCAATCGTTTCGCCGCGATCGATTTCTAGATTTAGGTCTTTGATAACCGGAAGTTCATCTTCATACCAGAAGGTGACATGTTCGAAAAAGATGTTGCCCCGAACTGTGCCAGGGTCAATGGCTGTGGGTTTATCCTGGATATCAGGTGTGGTATCAATGAGTGCGAAGATACGCTCTGCTGAAGCGACTGCTCTCTGGAGTTCTGCGAATACACGCGCAAGATCTTGGATTGGCCACATCATAAAGGTCATATAGGAAATGAACGCCTGGATACCGCCAATGGTGATGCCGTGGAAGTTAATTCTCACACCGCTGTACCAAATGATGCCGCCAATTGCAAAAGAGGAGATGATTTGCACGCTGGGCAGGAAGAGAGCGCTTAGCCAAGCAGCATGGAACCCGGAGCGGTACATGCCGTCGGTTAGTTCGCCAAATTCGTCCAAGTTTTTATTCTCACGGCCAAGTGCTTTTACGACCCGCACTCCGCTGATATTTTCGTTGTAGGATGCGGTAATTTTTGAGTTAAATTTGCGAACTTCGCGAAACTGTGCAAGGATGCGTTTGCGGAAAAGTACTGCCGTGTAGAGCAGGATGGGGAGGATTGCGCACACAATCAGTGCAAGCTGCCAATTGATCGAGAACATGAATACGAGCGCAGTGATAATGTTTACTGCACCCCAGGTGGAATCCAGCAGTCCCCATGTCATCAACTCAGCCACCCGCTCAGTATCATTTGTAACGCGGGAAATGATCCAGCCGACTGGTGTTTGGCTGTAATAAGAAAGGGATAATTTTTGGAGGTGGTTGAATAATTTCTGCCTCAGGTCATAGCGGATGCGTTCACCAAGCACTCCCACTAAATAAACAAAACCAAATGTTGCGGCTGCCTGGATCAGAATGAGGGAGCCGTATCGGATGAGCACGCGATAGAGTGTGCCTTTATCTCCAGCAATGATACCCTGGTCAATGATTTGTTTACTCAGGTATGTGAAATAAGCATCCAAAATGGATACGATAATGATGGTGATAAGGAACCCAGCTACCCATAACCAGTGTGGTTTTAATAGAGCAAGGATACGTTTAGTCAGACTGCCTGACAGTTTTCCGGAAAATTCTTCCTCTCTAAACTGATCAACCGGCATTGGATAACTCCTCGTCTAATTCGGTTTCAATGCGGGTTTGCATTTTATAGATCTGCTGGTAAATGCCCGCCATTTTTAACAGATCAGCATGCTTCCCTTTTTGGGTAACACGACCATTCTCCAACACGAGGATGAGATCAGCTGTCATAATGCTCTGAATACGATGGGCAATGATGAAGGTTGTGCGGTTTTCCATTAATGATTTCAAGGCGTTGCGAATCTGCCCTTCAGTTTCTGTATCTACAGAGGATGTTGAGTCATCCATGATGAGGATACGCGGATTCTTCAGGAGGGTGCGCGCGATTGCGATGCGCTGTTTTTGCCCACCGGAAAGGGTGACACCGCGTTCTCCAACCAGAGTGTCATATCCATTTGGAAATGTGAGGATCACATCATGAATGGCAGCCATTTTTGCGGCCTGTTCGATCTCCTCACGGGTCATTTCACGGTTAACACCATAGGCAATATTTTCTTTGATTGATCTGGAAAAAAGAAAGGGTTCCTGTTCCACAATGCCGATTTCTTGGCGAAGGAATCGTCGTGAATAACAACGCAGATCTTTTCCATCTAAAAGAATCTCGCCGCTTGTATAATCATAGAATCTTGGTAGGAGGTTGACCAGCGTAGTTTTTCCAGAACCAGTGGAGCCAAGCAGTGCGACCACTTTTCCTGCGTCTATTTTAAAGTTGATATCATGCAGGACGCGGTCATTTTGCTCATATTCAAAACTGACATGGCTAAAAATGATTTCACCTTTGATGCCATCTGCAGGTTTGTAGTTTCCTTCGTCGATCGGTTCGCGATTTTCATTAATGATTTTATATACGCGGTCATAGGACACGAGGCCATTTGACATCTTCACGATCAGGCGCCCAAGCCCGCGTAGAGGGAAAATGATCCAGATGACAAGCCCGGCATATGCCAGATAATCACCAATGGTGATCTCGGCGTTGATTGTCATCAGTGCACCAACTAAAAATCCGGCTAGCATTTGTAAACCGCATAATATTTCGGAGATGGGCCAGTAGAGGGAATGGATAGTGAGTAATTTTTTACCGCGTAGAAATTTTTCCCAATTGTTCTTCTCAAATTTATCAATTTCGTAGGGTTGGCGCGCGAATGCTTTTACAACGCGCACACCGCTGAGGTTTTCCTGAAGTGTGGTTGAAAGGACTGCGTCCTGTTCTTGGTATGCCTCATATGCTTTTGATACCCTGCGGAAGAAGTAGATCGATATTCCTAAGATAAAAGGGACCGCGATCACGGAAATAAGAGCGAGTTTTGTATTTAACCGTAAGAGGGCGATAAAATTTACTATGAAGAGCAGGGAAATGCGGCCGATGCCAATCGCCTGGTCATTATAAAATCGGCGCAGGGCATCCACGTCGGATGTACAGCGCGAGATCAATTCACCCGTATCAGTTTCTGCGTGGTAGGAAAAGGGAAGATGTTGGATGTGGTCAAATAAGTAGTTACGCAGCCGCCTAGTGGTGTTTTCGGAAGTTCTAGCAGCCAAGCGGCCGCTTATATAGGTGAATACCCCCTGCAGACCAGCAAGAAGTACGAAACTGAGCGCGATCATCCAGATTGGATATATTCCTTTTGAGGTGGTGAGGTAATTGTCCACAAAAAAGCTAAGCAGCAGGTAGGTGACAGTCTTCGCGTAAGCAGAAAAACCTTGTGCAGTGATGGCAGTTAAGTAGTCTAGATGATACCCGCTCATCAAATGCCATAATCCCTTGATGCGCTTTTCGGATAACAGGCGCTTGAGATCAAGTTCAGATTGGTTTGGTGAGTTATGTTTCAATGGTGCTCCAAATTATTTCTTATGGTAAAGATAAAAACTGATTATATCGTATTTGCACAGTATCTATTCGCTGCCAATTGATCAAATAAAATAAACGGACAATGGAATTGAATATTATAAAACTGAAGAAATTCAATATCTGCCAAAAATCCCCGGCAGCTTTTGGTTAGGACTTCGAGAAATATATTTTAATAATCAAGGATTGAACCTTATAAATAATGCCCTCTAGAGATATTGATCTCAAACAGGAACTCAGATCAACTCTGTGCTTCTGTTTTTTTATCAATTGACCTTCCTAAAATTAGCAACATTAAACTTGTGATGATACCAAAACCGCCTATGAAAATGAACAGGTCTTGCCAGAATTTGATTGGAAACAGGCGGATAAGAGTATCCGAGAGATAGAATAACCAGCTATCACCATCAAAGAAAATCTGATGGAAAAGTGTGAATAACTGGTTGAAGTTGACCCAAACATATACCAATATACCAAAAATAATTGCGAGTGTTAATTTTGCCCCGTTTTCTAACGCGTGCAGAAATGCGCGTAGCCAATTATTCTTCCATCCTGCGAACAACGTGATTGTAAAAAATATGATCAATATTCGCCATAGGGCAAGCATGCTAACAGTAAGATTACGGACATCAATCATATGAGAAATCTCACGTCCATTAAATAGAGGTGTTCCATCAGGAAATTGAAGGGCAGAGAATTCTTCTTCTGAGACTTCTCCTGTCATATATTTGATCGAATAGTTTGCTCAATGCAACCGTTCTTCATTGGTGAAGCCAAATGGATCTGGCGGAAAATTTGGCAATTTATATTCGACATTCACGAAAATGGGAGACAGCGCTGTTCTCATGGCCGAAGTAATGAGAAGAACAGGTGTTAGGATTGTTATTATCAGGAAAAAGATTTGGAATGATTTTTTCATTGTAAATTCACCATTTCTTCAGATAAGAAAAAATCAGAAATCATAGAGTTGGTAATCCACTCCACTGGCGCTTTATCATCGGTGAAAATAATCCCTTCTGATGGCGGAGATTGCATATTTAGGATCGTCCTTTCAAGTGCTGCAAGGATTAATGGATGTGAATCTGGTTCTGACATTAGAGTAATATAATTGTCAATAAGATTATTTTTTAATGTGGAAGATTTAGTTGCGAAGATCATAGAGTTGAAGGAACCAGGAACATCTACGATATACGTTGATGGAAAAACGGAATCTATTGTTTGAAAAAGTGAGTTCAGCAGCCCGCGTTCTTCAAATATGCGGGCAACATTGATCACAATTACCCCATCATCACTTAAGTGGTTGAATATCTCTGTGAAAAATTCACGGGTGGTAAGATGCCATGGAATATAGGGGGGATCATAAGCATCCACATTGATTACCTGATATATATTTTCATTATGTGTGATCCCCCAGCGGGCATCTTCAACATAAATATTTAGGTTGTTATTTCTTAATCCGAAATATTTGAAACCTACATTGATAATTTCCCCGTCAATCTCATATGCGTCAATGATTGTTTGTGGATAGGCAATCCTGATCTGGTTGGCGCTTGTTCCGCCTGCTAACCCAAGGATTGCGATTCGCTTGATTTGATCCTGATGTATTGGGGCAGGGTTAAAGAAAGGTGCGGAAAGAACTTGTTCCCAGTAACTATGAAAATCTGTCTGCGTTGGGTGAGCAATCGACTGAATACCCTGCCCTTCATTTATGCGCAGGATGGTGTAATTATTTATCTCCTGAACCTGGATATAGTTATACGCAGATTCACCCTCAAAGATGATGCCCTGCGCTTGTTTGTCAAACCCTCTTAATCCGATAAAGGAGAGGATGATAAGTAAAAGAGGCATCCAAAGATACACTATCATTTTTCTTAGATTTACTGCTGCCCATATCCCCAGTAGACAGACAACCATTAAAAATAAACTGATACTTATGAAAGTGCGGTATGTTCCAATGGTTGGAATCAGGATGAGCACTGGCAAAAACGTGCCAATGAATGAACCAGCTGTGGAAATAGCATAGATTCTTCCTGCGGTTTTCCCGGTCTCTTTATTGTTGTCAAGGGCAAGGCGGATAGCGAATGGCGAAGCAGTTCCCAGTAATGTGATCGGAATGCTGAACAGGAGCAAGACAGAAAGAAATGACCCAATCATTGCTGCGGTTTGCATGTGATCGAATGCGTTGCTGGCAAACTTGAGGATAGGGCGGGATGCAAGCGGAATGATACCAATGAATAATGCTGCCCAAATGAGAATCACAAAAAAAGTCTCATATTTTGGGGATTGATCTGCCCATTTTCCCCCAATGGAATAACCAATGGATAGATAGATCAGTATCAATCCAATGATCACCGCCCAGACCAAATTGCTTGATCCAAAATAATTACCTAATAATCGCGAGGCGGAGAGTTCCACAGCAAGGGTGGCAGCGCCTGCGCTAAATACCCCAAGATATAGATAGCGACGCATGCAAGAAATTATAACCGAATGAGATTTTGAAAAACCCCGGTTGTGTGTTTTAATGAAGAAAGGAGAACACATGACGAATTTAGTTACTGTATCAGAGATGACCACTCTTGAAAGTGAAGCCAATGAAAGAGGATTTGGATATGACCAAATGATGAGAAACGCTGGGTTAGCGTTGGCTGATGTGATTCACGAACGATATGGCCATACCCAATCAAGAAATATATTGGGATTGATTGGCTCCGGCAACAATGGGGGAGATGCTTTAATTGCCCTTTCTGAACTAATAGAGAAAGGGTGGATAGTTACCGCTTACTTAATAAAGAAACGGAAGAAAAAAGACCCTTTAGTTTTGAGCATTATTAATAATGATGGTCAGGTTATTTCTGTTGATGAAGACGGATCTTTTAATGAGTTGCAGGAATTGATTGGGAGCAGCGACATCATTCTTGATGGAATTCTAGGTACAGGATTCAAATTGCCGTTAAGGGAGGAAATCTCCGCCCCCCTTCAAGTTTTTTCTAAGTTTGATACCCTTCCTGAAATTGTGGCAGTTGACTGCCCATCAGGAGTTGATTGTGATACCGGTGAGACGGCGGGAGAAACCCTCCAAGCGGATTTAACTGTATGCATGGCGGCAATCAAAAAAGGATTACTGAAATTTCCGGCATTTGAATATGTGGGCAAGATTGTGGTTGTTGGTATAGGGCTTCCGAAAAATCTTCCGGAATTTAAGAATATCCATGCGTCGGTTATTGATCAAGACGTGGTGCAGAAAATGCTCCCTGCTCGTCCGCTGGATGCGCATAAAGGGACCTTCGGCGTGTGTATGATTATTGGGGGATCTACAAACTATTGTGGGGCGGTGCTTCTTTCTGCTGTGTCTGCATATCGAATTGGGGCTGGATTAGTGCGCGCCGCGATACCGGGTGCAATATATGATGCAATCGCTGGGCAATTGCCTGAATGCACATGGATAGTTCTCCCACATTCAACGGGCGCGATTAGCGGCAGCGCGAGTGTGGTTATCCAGGAGAACCTTGATCGAGTAACTGCGCTGTTAATTGGTCCGGGATTAGGGCGGGAAAAAGATACGCTGGAATTCATGAAGAATCTGCTGCAATTTGAGGAAACACCTATCAAAAAAACCGCGATTGGATTTTTAGGCCAATTGAAAAAAACAGAGAATAAAGAATCTCTTAACCAACCAACCCTGGTATTTGATGCGGATGCGCTCAGACTGCTTTCTAATATTGATGATTGGCATCAAATGCTAAAAAACCGGGCCGTGTTAACACCTCATCCTGGAGAGATGGCTGCGCTAACAGGATTGACGATAGATGAAGTCCAAAATGACAGAGAAGGGATTGCGAAAGATTTTGCAGCTAAATGGGGGCATGTGGTTGTCTTAAAGGGCGCTGTTACGATAATTGCTTCACCTGATGGTGAGACAGCGTTTATCCCGATTGCGACCCCAGCGTTGGCGTCGGCTGGTACAGGTGATGTGCTGTCGGGGATGATCACAGGGCTGATTGGCCAAGGCATGGTCGCTTTCGATGCTGCAGTGGCTGGGGCCTGGCTGCATGCAAGAGCAGGAGTTGCCGCTGCCACAAAGCAGGGTCAGACGATCTCGATTACCGCGAGTGATGTGATTAGCGAGATCTCGTTTGTGCTTAAAGAAACAACCAGCACACATCGATCATAGAGCTGGTTGTACCTTAATTAACTGCAGGGTTTCTTATGCTTCTTTTTTAGGTGGGGCAGATTTTTTTGCGCGCGGAACAGCTTTGGTGACCTTTTCTTTACTTTCATCAAGTAATACTTGGCCTTTTTTCGCGATCTCGCTTGCTTTTTTCTTCGCGTCTTCGAGCAGCACCTCGGCTCGATTTACCGCATCTTTTGCCGCTTTCTCAGCTTTACTTATTGTTTCTTCTACTGTTTCGGAGGTTTGATCTTTCAATTCGATCGCTTTATCTTTTATAATTGTACGTGTCTCTTCGCCAGTTTGTGGGGCTAAAAGAAGAGCAGTTATTGCGCCTGTTAAGCCGCCCACGATAAAACCTATTAAAAATGTTCCAAAATCATCTCGTTCTGACATGTTTTACTCCTTTGTGTTATCTTTTCTAAGGAACCCAATAATTTCAAATAATTTCCTTCCCCCTGCTAACATACCGCCGATAGATACGATTGGTCTCACTGCCCTCTCAGAAATAAATTGGCTGGTTCCTTTCACTGTTCGAATAGTTTCTTTTGTTGAAGAAAGGATTGGCCCAATCTCGTTCTGGAGTAGATTGGAAAGAAGCGCTAATTGGATGATTAAAATAATCAATGCTGCGCCGATCAGGAATGACTCAAAAACCAGAATAATGATAAAAATGTCCCTTACCTGACTGGCAATTTGGGCGTCAGATTTTGCCAGATAAACAACCCCAAAAGCTATCCCGATGAGAAAAAGGGCTGTGATAACTGCAATGATAATTAACGCAGTCTTCTTAGATTGAGAATTCTTTTCTTTTTCCATAAAAATTGTCTGTTTATATATTGTAATTATTTTGCATTATAGCATAGAAGAATTTTGTATAAGTAAGTAAGGTGAAACTGGTGTTTTTGTTAAATACAGCTATATTTTGCTAAAAAGAATGGGGCATGTTAAACTATAAAGCTACGGTTTAATATGTTTAATATTTTGTATGGAAAGAAAGCGATTTATGGAACCATTTCTTATTTTTGGATTAGGCAATCCCGGGCGAGAATACGAGCGAACCCGGCATAATATTGGGTTTATCGCGTTGGATAAATTGTCGATCGAATGGAAGATTGATGTTTCACGCTACCGATATAAATCATTGGTTGGCGAAGGTAAATATGCTGGAAATCGAATTTATCTGGTGAAACCGCAAACGTATATGAATAATTCAGGCAACGCGGTACGTTCATTTTTGCGTTTTTACAAACTTGAGCCAGCCCGGCTGCTGGTTATTCATGATGACCTTGACCTGCCTTTTGGAAGTATTCGATTGCGGGAAGAGGGTGGGTCCGCAGGCCAGCGCGGCATGCAGTCCATTATTTCGAAGATAGGTACTGATGAATTTGCACGGTTGCGAATAGGGATTGGCCGTCCTCCTGGGAGGATGGATCCAATGGATTATGTATTGAAAAAATTCTCCCATAACTCAGAAACCGATCTTGATCTGGTTTTAAACACTGTGGTTCGTTCTATTGAAGTTATGTTAAAAGATGGCATCGAAAAAGCGATGACACTTTTTAATCATTCGGTTCTACAGGATGAGTGAAAACAGTCTGATTAATTTTTCAAAAATACCCGGTTACAAGAACCTGCTTTCGGAATATAAATCTGGCCAATCTCAGGTATTAATCAGTTTGCCGCGGTCAGTTCGCTTGCCATTCATCGCTGCTATTCACAATGATCTTAAGCGAACTATTCTTTTTGTCACTTCAAAATCAGACCGTCTGCTTTCCATGTTTGAGGAATTTTCTTTTTGGGTAGAGGAATCACGGCGGCATATATTTTCTGAACCTTCACCTTTATTTTATGAGAGATCTGGTTGGAGTGCAGCAACCCGGTATGATCGATTGGACACTTTAACTGATATTGCGCAGTATTTTATTCCCGGAAGAAAAGAATCTTATTCTCCGTCAGTAATTTTCACGTCTGTGAAATCACTGATGACGAAGACCATGCCAAGAAGGGATTTTATTCGGAGCTCTTTTTCATTGAATATAGGTGACAAAACCGGAATCAATGATCTGATTTTCAAATTATTGACAAGTGGTTACACTCCTGTGGAAATTGTCGTGGCTGGAGGACAATTATCCAGAAGAGGAGGAATTTTAGATATTTGGCCAACAAATTTCAAGAATCCCGCTCGGATAGAGTTTTTTGGGGATGAAATCGATACAATGAGGATCTTTGATCCTGTTACCCAGAGATCGATCGAGAAGATAAATTCTGTGTTTATTCCACCTGGCAGAGAAATACTTCGTATCGATACGATCGAAAAGATTGAAAACCAATCGGAGGAACTGTTAGAATTTTTCATTCCTGCTGTATTCCCATCCGCGGGATCGCTGATTGATTATTTGCCAAAAGACTCAATCATCGTATTAGATAATGCGGCTTCTTTGCAAGTTACAGCAGATGAAATTGAAACACAATCAATAAGAATTAAGATGGAAAATGAAGGATCCGGAATGATTCCTTCTGATTTTCCGGCCCCTTTTATCACCTGGTCGGAAATAATTGATGAGATATCCCAACGAAATTCAATTGATTTAGGTTTTCCTTTAAATGAAAATGGGCACCAGATTTCTAATGCTTTTTCACCCAGTCCGCGCTTCGGCAGCCGCCTGGACGAGTTGTTCAGATTTATCAATGATAATGACAAGAGAATAGAACGTGTGTATATCGTTTCCAAACAGATCAACAGAATTAAGGAAGTACAGGAAGGATCCTCTTCATCCCCTTCAAACCTGGGAAAGGTAGTTTTCATTGAGGGGGGATTGAACGCTGGTTGGAAAGTGCAGTATCCAGGCGGGAAGGAGCAATACTTATTTTCTGATAGTGAATTATTTGGGTGGGAACTTCCCCGACCCCGCAGACAAAAACATAGAAGGGCTGCATCTCCAGAAGTTTCGTATGCAGATCTTACTGTTGGTGAGTATGTTGTTCATATTGATTATGGCATTGCGAGGTTTGGTGGTCTTGTCCATCGCTCTATTGAAGGGACGAACCGGGACTTCTTGCTTTTAATGTATGCTGACGATGATGAATTATTTGTGCCTGTTCACCAGGTAGATAGGATCAGCCTGTATATTGGTCCAGGGAATCGTCAACCTAATTGTTCCAGATTAGGATCTTCGGGTTGGAAAAATAAACGCAGCCGTGCAAGACAAGCGGTGAAGGAAATCGCATACGATCTTCTGGAACTGTATGCCTCCCGCCAAACGGTGAATGGATTTGCATTCCAAGAGGATACTGAATGGCAGGCGGAGTTGGAAGCCAGTTTCCCCTATCAAGAAACTGATGACCAGGCAAGAGCTATTGTGGAGGTCAAAAAAGATATGGAACGGGACCGCCCGATGGACCGTTTGCTATGTGGTGATGTTGGATATGGGAAAACAGAAGTTGCTTTACGATCTGCATTGAAAGCGGTTATGGGTAATAAGCAGGCGGCAATGTTAGTTCCAACAACTGTTCTTGCCCAACAGCATTTTGAAACTTTTAAATCTCGGCTATCCCCATTCCCTATTCAGATCGAAATGCTTTCAAGATTTCGAACACCTTCAGAACAGGCAAAGATCCTATTGCAACTTGAGACGGGCGAGGTTGATATTGTGATTGGGACGCATCGGCTGCTGCAGCCAGATGTAATTTTCAAGGATCTTGGGCTGCTTATCGTCGATGAGGAACAGCGATTTGGTGTGACACATAAAGAGTTCTTTAAGAAAATGCGGCAAGAAATTGATGTGTTAACTTTAACAGCAACACCGATTCCGCGGACGTTGTACATGGCGTTATCTGGCATCCGTGATATATCTGTGATCAATTCTCCTCCTGCTGAGCGGCTGCCGATCCTAACGTTTACCGGGCCTTATGAGGAGAAGGTTGTCCGCAAAGCGATCATCAGGGAAATCGATCGCGGAGGACAGATATTTTTTGTGCATAACCGGGTTCAATCCATTCAAGTGGTGGCAAGAAAACTTCAGAAACTTGTTCCTGAAGCAAAGATTGGAATTGCACATGGGCAAATGCGGGAAAAAACCTTATCTAGCGTGATGAGCAAATTTACGGCTGGTGAAATTGATGTTTTGTTATCTACATCCATTATCGAATCTGGACTTGATATACCTAACGCGAACACACTGATCTTAGATCGAGCGGACACCTTTGGACTTGCTCAACTCTACCAGCTGCGAGGGCGAGTCGGACGAGGTTCATCGAGGGCATACGCATACTTTTTTCACCACAAGAAAAAAATGCCAACACCAGAGAGTCTTGAACGTTTGGAAATAATTGCTGAGAATACACAATTAGGCGCGGGATATTCAATAGCGATGCGGGATCTGGAGATGCGAGGTGCTGGAGACCTGTTGGGTACCAGCCAGCATGGGTACATTGCTTCTGTGGGTTTTCATTTGTACACGCGTTTATTGGCAGAGGCCATCCAGCAGCTGAAGGGAGAGAAAGGATTCAAGTCCCGAATTGAGAAATTATTGTCGGTGAATCCTATCCGTCCCCTGGTAAGTGTAGACCTGCCAATATCTGTACATATTCCATCTGAATATGTAAAAAATGATTCCCTTCGATTGAAACTGTACCGACGAATTGCTGATATAGATAATGAGGATGAAATAGGTTTGTTAATCGCGGAGTTTGAAGATCGCTTTGGGCCTCCCCCAGAAGAAGTTTTCAATTTGCTACTTCAACTGCGAGTAAAACTAAAAGCAGAGAAATGTGGCTTATCTTCTATCTCTGTCGAAGGACAGAATTTATTATTGAAATATCCTCTTTCTTCTGAAGAAAAAGTATATAGGGATCTGCCTGATTTGGGAAAAGGGGCAACAAGAGGAAAAAACGCCTACAGGATGCTTAGAGCAGGAAGAACAGATTGGCGTATTCGGCTTATTAATATTCTGGATTTGTTAATTCGAACAGAGGGAAAACACTAGATGAAATTTAAACTAAAAGCACCTTATCAGCCCACGGGTGATCAACCAGAAGCCATCAAGAGCCTGGTTGAAGGTGTTAGAAGTGGTAAACAGCAACAGGTTCTTTTAGGTGCTACTGGTACAGGTAAAACTTTCACAATTGCTAATATGATAAATGAGTTGCAAATGTCTGCGCTGGTGATGGTACATAACAAGACGCTGGCTGCACAATTATATGCAGAGTTCAAAGAATTCTTCCCTGAGAACGCCGTCGAGTTCTTTGTGTCATATTATGATTATTATCAGCCAGAGGCTTATGTCCCTCGCCAAGACCTGTATATCGAAAAAGAGACGGATATCAACGAAGAAATAGAACGACTGCGATTAGCGGCAACCACCTCTTTGGTTTCTCGCGAAGATGTGATTATCGTTGCTTCAGTATCCGCAATTTATGGGCTTGGAAGTCCAGAGGCGTATAGCAGCATTGTTATCAAATTGAAAAAAGGTGAGATTTACCGAAGAAACGTTCTGCTTCGCCAGCTAATTGAAGAGCATTACTCGCGGAATGATATCGATCTCCGCCCAGGTATTTTCCGTTTGCGAGGTGATACTTTGGAGGTGTTTCCCGCATACGAAAAAAATCTTTCATACCGAATTACTTTCTTTGGTGATGAAATTGAACGAATTATTTCTGTGCAACCAGTTACTGGAGAGATCTTAAACGAAATAGAAGAAATTGAAATTTTTCCCGCAAAACATTTTATTACGCAAGAGGATCGCTTGAAAAAGGCGATCAGTGATATTGAAACTGAATTAGCGGAGCGTCTATTGTTCCTAAAAGAAAACCAAAAATTATTAGAAGCTCAGCGGTTGGAGCAAAGAACAATGTTTGATCTTGAGATGTTGAGGGAGATCGGTTATTGTTCGGGAATAGAAAATTACTCACGCCATTTGGACCAACGGCCAAAGGACTCACCTCCCTGGACATTAATGGATTTTCTCCCCTCAGATTATTTGCTTATTATCGATGAATCCCATATGACAGTACCTCAAATTAGAGGTATGTATAACGGTGACCGTTCAAGAAAAGGTACATTGGTTGAATATGGATTTCGGCTTCCCTCTGCGTTGGATAATCGACCGTTAACATTTGAAGAGTTTGAATTGAAGATGGGAGCAACTGTTTATACATCCGCAACACCCGGCCCTTATGAATTGGGAAAAGCTGATCAAGTGATAGACCAGATCATTCGCCCTACTGGTCTAGTGGATCCTCAAATCGAGGTGCGCCCAGTCCATGGACAGGTGGATGATTTGATTGGGGAGATTAGAACCAGAGTGGAGAAGAAAGAACGAGTTTTGATCACAACTCTTACTAAGCGAATGGCAGAGGACCTGACCGAATATTTGAAGGGAATTGAGATCAATGTGCAATATCTTCACTCCGAAGTGGAAACTCTTGATCGTGTTGGCATTCTGCGGGATCTGCGGATGGGTGTGTATGATGTGATCGTTGGGATTAACTTATTAAGGGAAGGGTTGGATTTACCCGAAGTGTCTTTGGTTGCAATACTTGATGCAGATAAGCAGGGATTTTTGCGCTCTGCGACTGCGCTCATTCAAACAGTCGGTCGAGCGTCGCGTAATTTACAGGGAAAAGTGATCATG
>CAZILY010000022.1:0-4915 GCA_964540175.1 uncultured Pelolinea sp.
TAATTATTTTAAACACTCTTGAAAACCACTATTTCCGGACATGTGGGGGTATGCCGGTGAGATTCCCTGTATATGGGGCTTGACGGCTGTAGAATTATTGTTCTATAATAGAACATATATACTAATTCTGGAGGAAGCCATGAACCTGACAACTACCCAACGTTTTTCACGCCTGACAAATCAGTTTTTTATAAATGTGCGCATGCACTCAAATTCCTTATATGCAGCAGTAATTGTATTGGCGCTGGCTGCTTTAGAAATCTTCAATTTCAATACGACAGATTTTGCCCTTCGGGATATTCTCGGAAACCAGGGAGACGGGCTGCTCACATGGTCAATGATCCTGTCGCTGGCTTTGTGCGGGATGGATATTGCTGGGATCGCGAAGATCTTAGCATCTCCAAAAGAGGAACCTGGCAATACGAGCAGTTGGTACCTGTTGGGGGCATGGGTACTGGCAGCTGCGATGAATGCTGGTTTGACATGGTGGGGAATTAGCGTGGCAATCTATAACCAGCCTGCCCATGCGGTCATGATCATTGACCCAATGACGTATGTAACTGTTGTTCCGGTTCTTGTGGCAGTGATGGTTTGGATAATTCGCGTACTGATCATTGGGACTTTGGTCACATCTTTAAATTTAGGCTTTGAGGTAAGTGGGCAGCAAAGAGAACCAACCCGAAAGCAGGCGTTTGGTTTTCGTACGGAAAAGCAGGCGCCTCCGCGTGGATACAAACCTGTTCCAAGCCGGGCAAGTGTGGATCGTGGAGGTTTTACACAATAAATTGAACGTGCTTATAGATTAAAACACCAGGATTAAATCCTGGTGTTTTAATTTCCCATACTATAATCACTGTTATGAAATTCTATCCATCGAAACCTGCACAGTGGATAACTGACCAATTCGCTTTAGACAGCATTATCCCCGCGCTGTCCAAAGGATCTTATCTTGCTGTGGACACAGAATCTAACAGTTTGTTTGCTTATCGGGAGCAGGTTTGTTTGATCCAGTTTTCAACTACTGATACGGACTATCTAATCGATGCGTTGGCAGGGCTTGATCTTTCATGCCTGCATTCAATCTTTAATGACCCTAAGGTGGAAAAGATATTCCATGCGGCAGAATATGACGTCATATGTTTAAAAAGGGATTATGGTTTTAAATTTGACAATTTATTCGATACCATGCAGGCAGCCCGCATTCTGGGTTTTGAGCATCTTGGATTATCAACCATGCTGGAAAACCAGTTTCGCGTTGAAGCGGTCAAGAGTTTCCAAAAAGCAAATTGGGGAAAACGCCCATTGACAGATGATATGAAACAGTATGCACGCATGGATACACATTATCTGATACGTCTGCGTGCACAACTAGATGTGCAGCTTCGCAAGAGTGGACTGCGCGATTTAGCGCAGGAAGATTTTCAACGCCTGTGCCGTGTTGAGAATAATCATAGCCATGTTGATTTGTACACACAGATAAATGGTTATTATCGTCTTTCTCCGCAGAAGTTAAGTGTGCTTGATGCTTTATGTCGCTATCGAGATGAACTCGCATCGAAACTTGATAGACCGTTGTTCAAGGTGGTTGGATCACGCGCGTTATTAGCTCTGGCTGAAGCGAGCCCAACAACCATCGATGCGTTAGGAACAATCGATGGCTTGTCTGCGCGCCTGGCGAAACGGTATGGTCATGGTCTCATCACAGCTGTAAAACATGGTTTAGAAGCTCCTCCGATTGTTCTACCACTGCACAAGCGCCCATCCAGGGCATATGTTAAACGGATAGAAAAATTAAAGTTATGGCGAAAGAATAAGGGAAAAGAGATAGGGGTACAATCAGATATTATTCTGCCTAGAGATATCCTTGAAGATATCGCAGGGCGAGAGCCGAAAGATGTGCATGGATTGAAGGAGATAATGGAAGAAGTGCCCTGGCGTTTCAATCATTATGGCGGCGAGATTTTGCAGGTAATTACATAAGGTAGAAAAACATGAAGATACGATTTTACGGGGCCGCTCGTACTGTTACCGGCTCTCAACATTTGATTGAAGTAAATGGAAAGAAACTGCTGTTAGAATGTGGTATTTTTCAGGGAAGGTGGCGCGACTTTTACGAACGCAACTGCTGTTTTGCATTTGAGCCGAATGATATAGATGCGGTCATCCTTTCTCATGCGCATATTGACCATTCAGGGAATCTTCCTAATTTAGTCAAGCAGGGTTACGATAATCCTATCTATGCGACACCCCCCACTGTGGAATTAGCCGATATCATGCTGAGGGATTCCGGCCATATTTATGAGGAAAACGCTGAATTCGTTAATAAAAAGAAGCGCAAACACGGTGAACCTGCCGTGGAACCGTTATACACAGTGCTTGACGCAGAAAAAGTTCTGCCTCTATTCACGAAAGTGAAGTATGGTGAGCCGTTTGAGCCTGTCAGCGGAGTTACGGCACGCCTGGTAGATGCGGGTCATATCCTGGGGTCAGCTGCAGTTGTATTGGATGTTGAAGAAAAAGGAAAGAAAACACGCTTATGGTTTTCAGGGGATATTGGCCGGAAACGGCTGCCGCTCCTTAGGGACCCAATCATGCCGGAAGACGTGGATGTACTGATGATGGAATGCACGTACGGCGATAAACCCCACCGCGACCCGGAAGTTGCGTATATTGAATTCCGGGATGTGGTTAAGCGCACGATCGCGCGCGGCGGCAAGGTGGTAGTACCCGCTTTCGCGGTCGGGCGTACTCAAGAACTGGTTTATTCACTTAATCGTATGATCACTGAAGGTGAACTTCCGCGGATTCCTGTGTTTGTGGACAGCCCATTGGCGATTAACGCAACGAAGATTTTCCAGAAATATCCCGATTATTACGATGATGAAACCCATGAATTTATGCGTACTGGAAAACATCCTGCGTTGACTTTCCCTGGTTTACACTACACGCGCCTGGTGTCGGAATCTAAGGAAATAAACAAAATGGATGAGCCAATGATCATCATTTCAGCTTCTGGAATGGCGGTAGCCGGGCGCATTCTGCATCATCTCATCCAAAATGTAGAAGATGAGCGCAATACCATTTGCATTGTTTCATGGCAGGCACCGCATACGCTTGGCCGCCGATTGGCAGAGCGCCAGAAAACGGTACGTATCTTTGGGGATGAATTGCGCGTACGTGCGGAGATCGCGACTATCGGCGGTTTCTCTGCGCATGGCGGACAGAAGATGCTGCTTGATTACGCGCAATCAGCGAATAATAATGGGCTGAAACAGATTTACCTGGTGCATGGCGATGAAGGACCAGCCACAGCATTAATGGAGAAAATGAAAGAACGCGGCATCAATAATGTGAGTTTCCCTGAACGCGGTGATGTCGCCGAGATTTAAAAACTTGAATATTTATATATTTCCCCGAAAATGGGAAAGATTTTTTTCTGAAATTGTGCGATGATGTAGTAACACGGCGAGAGACAAAAAAATCAGGAACTAATTATGTCCCCACAAAACGATTATCACCAACCCGACTTACTTGAAGGCACTAAAAAAAAGCTCGCTTTTGATATTGAGATCGCGAAAGAATTACCCGACGACTTTGATGATTTTAAAGCCAACCGCCCCTTAGGGATCAGCTGTGCTGCCGCGCTGACAGATGCGGGTGAGCTAACAATATGGCATGGCGGAAAACGGGATGAAAGATTTACTGAACAAATGGCAGAAACAGAAGTAATCGATATGATTGATTACCTGTGGGGTATGGTCCAGGTGGGATTCCAAATTTACACATGGAATGGGCTGGGTTTTGACTTTGACATCCTCTATGAAGAATCTGGTGAGGATGAGCGCTGTAAGCAAATGGCGCGCTCGCACGTGGATATGATGTTTCATTTCTTCTGTATTAAAGGATATGCTATCTCATTGGACAAGGCATCCAAAGGGATGGGATTGGAAGGAAAAACGGAAGGGATGGATGGTGCATTAGCACCGAAGATGTGGCGTGAGGGTAAGTACGACCAGGTATTGAGTTATGTAGCGCAGGATGTACGGGTTACTTTGGGCCTTGCCCAACAATGTGATCGTAAAAAACAAGTGCGTTGGACGAGCAATCGGGGACGAGATCAGGTGTGCCGGCTTCCGAATGGATGGCTGCCTGTTGAGCAAGCGCGAAAACTGACAGAACCGGATACTTCGTGGATGTCTACCCCCTGGCCGCGTTCGAAATTTACCGGCTGGTTATAAAAGAACACAGTGACAGGTGGATGAAATTCAGGTGGTAAACAGAAAAGTTTGTGAATAACAAAACCGGGAGCTTTCGCTCCCGGCAGAGTCAGAAGTGGACTCAGCTAGCCAATTGGCTCAACCAATCTCATCATCCAGCGGGCACGGTGCACGCGCTGCGCTAACGGCTCCCTGCAGAAGGTTTTTGAGAAACCCATCCTCATTTTTCGGATGGTGTTTGTAAACCTAAAAGGCTCATAGCCAGGCACACAATACTGACTAATCCTACTACTAATTTGGTTATGATTGCCATGATTCACCTCAATTACTCGCCTTTTCCGAACCGTAGATGATCGCACGGCGCAGCAATCGAAAAAGGCATTTATTTTGGCTGCCGCGATAACGCGTTCAGCCCAATTAATATGTGCAATAAATGCAAACTTGTAATATTTAACGCGGAATTGATAAAATAGTTTCTCTCTGATCGATAGAGATTTGGACTGTTTAATACGAAATGAAAGTACTACTGCTTATCCCAAATCCCAGCGATTGTTTCACCGCACTGGGGGCAGGCGCCTTTGGAGGTGATGTGGTTGGATAATATGGAATAGCCTGTGCGTTCGATAAGCAGTAACTGGCAGTGGGGGCAGTAAGTGTTTTCGAGCGATCCGACGCGCCCGGGCAGGTTGCCTGCATAC
>CAZILY010000022.1:5015-16343 GCA_964540175.1 uncultured Pelolinea sp.
GGGGCAGTAAGTGTTTTCGAGCGATCCGACGCGCCCGGGCAGGTTGCCTGCATACACATAGCGCAGACCTGCTTCTTGACCAATCTCTGCTGCACGTTGGATTGTGTCAGTAGGTGTTCGTTCGGAATCTAGATGTTTATAGGTTGGATAAAAGGCAGTGACGTGCCAGGGTATATCCGCGGAGATACCGGATAGATACCTGGAGGTATTCCAAAGTTCTTCATTGCTGTCATTGAAATCAGGGATTACCAGCGTGACTACCTCCACCCATATTCCAAGATCGTGAGCGAGTTTTATTGTGTCTTGAACGGCCTGCAGGCTGCCACCCAAGCCGCGGTATTTCTCCTCTGTCATGCATTTAAGGTCGATCTTATAACCATCCAGAAATGGCTGGAGCGCGCGCAGTACTTCTGGTGTAGCAAAACCGTTAGAAACATACACACATTTGAGCCCATTCTCTCTGGCGAGTTTAAAAATGTCTATTGCCCATTCAGTGGTGATAAGCGGTTCATTGTAAGATGAGGCGATTATTTTAGCGCCAGAGCGGAGGGCGTAGTCCACCAGTTCTTTCGGACTGACCTCGTGAATATACTGCATGCTGCTAGCGGAAGCGGGATCACGCAGTGCTTGTGAACTGATCCAGTTTTGGCAGAAATCACAGTGGAAATTACACCCCAGCATTCCAAATGTGAGCGTATTGCTGCCCGGCAAAAAATGCATGAAAGGTTTTTTTTCGATCGGATCTATATTTGCGGCAGCCACGTAACCCCACGGAACGCGCAGTTCACCATTGATGTTGACTCGCATTTGGCAGATACCGCGTTTACCGGGTTGGATTAGGCAGCGGTGCGCGCAGGCGTAGCAGCGGACTGCGCCGTTCTCCTTTGTGAATAACCACCCGGGATGTGTAAGAGCATCCAACTTGTCAGAAAAATTCCGCATTACATCTATTATAGCAACCATAACCACAAGCACAGGTATAATCGTCAGGATATGGTGTCTAAAAAACCCTGGAGGAATAAAATGCCGGAGCATATGCCGATCATGATCGGAGACGAAGCGATTGAGAAATTCATTGAATTCTGCCAGCAGAAACAATATGAAAGATTCATGATCGTGGCGGATAGAAATACTGCACGTGCGCTTGGTGACCGTGTATTTCAAGCGGTTAAGCAAAAAGGGTGGGATGTGATCTATCATGTGCTGGATCCAGAAGGGCTGCATACAGACGAAACTACTCTGATACAGGTATTAAACGCTTATGATGCCATTCCACGGTTATTTGTCGCGGTTGGCTCTGGGACGATCACAGATACAGTACGTTTTACCAGCCACCGATCGCAAAACCAGTTTGTCTCTTTTCCAACGGCGCCGTCAGTGGATGCGTACACGTCCAAGAATGCGCCGGTTACCATCAGCCATTTGAAAGGATCGATCTACTGCCATGCACCGATTGCCATATTCACAGACCTGCCGACTATCTGCGCGTCACCAAAATTTCTGACAGCTTCTGGTTTTGGAGATCTAATCAGTAAACTGACCGCATCATCTGATTGGAAGATGTCCCATCTGATCTGGGACGCAGATTTCAACGAAGAGATTTATGCCAGTGGCCTACGGGCAGGGCAGTGTGCCGCTGAAGTTGTGGATGGGATTCGTACGGCTGACCCGGAAAGTATGACAGCAATGATGGAAGGGCAGTTTGCGAGTGGTTTTTGTATGGCGGATTTTGGCAACAGTGCACCGGCTTCTGGAGGAGAGCATCATATCGCCCACATTTGGGAGATGATGTTCCACTGGGAAAAAAAGGAAGGGTTATATCACGGCCATGCAGTGGGCGTGGCTGCAATTATTTGCGCAGAATGGTATCAGCGGCTAAAAGCATTGTCCCGCAAAAGTGCGGAAGATTTACTTGAAAGAAGCGAAATTCCACCCCGAAGTGTGCAGATAGCTGCGATTGAGAGAAATCTCCCTCGCATTGCTGAAAAGCTGATTGAAAGTAATCCAATTTACTTGCAGTTAAGCGATCCTGCAAAATTTAAATCTATCCGAGAGAGAATTCTTGATCGATGGGATGATGTGCAGGCAACCGCGGAAGTTGTCCCTGATGCGGATGTGATTCGCACTTGGATAAAAAGCCTCGGTGGTCCGATTACCCCGAAAGAATTAGGCGCAACCAAAGAACAGGTTGAGATCGCAATAAATTATGCTCATTATTTGCGCGAGCGTTTTTCCATTAATATCATTCGTAAATTGTTTGGATGGTAATATTTCTGTTTGAAAACGGAGTAATTCGATATTATTAACCGCTATAATTGAATGCGATGGATAGAAAATCGCTAAATACACTTGAATTTCCGAAAATTCTGGAACAACTATCCGAGCATACTGCTTTTGGCGCATCAACTGCACTTGCACGAGCGCTGCGGCCGACGAACAACCTTCAATTAGCACGAGATCGGCAGGCATGCACCAGCGAGGCCAGCCGCTTACTGAGTGAATTCGCGGACGTCGGAGTTGGCGGTGCACGCGATGTTCGCCCGCAGGCCGCAATGGCATCACGGGGGGGGATCTTATCTCCTGAAGAATTGCTTGTTATAAAGGCAACTTTGATCTCAGGTCGAGACCTATTTAGGTTTTTTAAAAAACTCGTGCTTGATTTGCCTCATTTGAAAAATATTTCCGTCTCATTAGCACCACCGGATGGACTGGTTGAAGCAATCACCCAGGTACTTAATGACAAGGGAGACGTGAAAGACAGCGCTTCGCAAAAATTAGGTGAGATCCGATGGGATTTAAAACACGCGAATGAACGAGTAATGGACAAACTTACTCATTTGATCAATAGCCCTGCAACCGCGCGCATGATGCAGGAGACGATTATCACAAAACGATCGAACCGATATGTTGTTCCTCTGAAAGCAGAATATAAAAGCCGAATGAAGTGTGTTGTACAGGATCAGTCTTCATCTGGTGCAACCTTATTTGTGGAACCATTGTCTGTGGTGGACATAAACAATGATCGGATTGCATTGATTAGAGCTGAGGTGGAAGAAGTACAACGGATTCTCTCTGATTTATCCGGGCAAATCGGCGATCATTTTATAGAAATTCAGGAGATTGTCCGAAGATTGGCGACTTTAGATCTATCACTTGCCTGCGCGAAATACGCATTTTCACTCAAAGCGGTAGAGCCTATACTGATTTCTTTCCCTGATTTGAAAAACGAAATTGCAGATCCGATTTTCTATTTTATGCAGGCACGCCATCCTTTACTTGATAAAAGTACAGTTGTCCCGATTGATATCTACCTTGAGAAAGGAACACATGCCCTGGTCATCACCGGACCGAATACTGGCGGAAAAACCATTTCGTTGAAAACAGCTGGTTTGCTGGTGCTGATGGCTCAGTCCGGTTTGCAGATTCCTGCTCAATCCGGCTCGCAGGTGTGTGTTTTCGAGGATGTGTTTGCTGACATCGGTGATGAACAATCGATTGAGCAGTCCTTATCCACTTTTTCTGGGCATGTTACCAACATCGTTCGTATTTTAAAGAAAGCAAGTCGTAATACTCTGGTGCTGCTGGATGAACTAGGAGCTGGCACTGATCCGCAGGAAGGGTCTGCCCTTGCCCGGGCGATCCTTATTTTTTTAATGCGGCGGCAGACACCCTGCCTGATCGCTACTCATTACCCGGAATTAAAAGCATTTGCCCACAGTGCAGAGGGCGTTTTGAATGCTAGTGTGGAGTTTGACGCGCAGTCATTAAGGCCCACATACCGCTTGTTAATTGGTATTCCCGGACATTCGAACGCGCTGGCGATCGCTAAACGCCTTGGTATTTCTGATGAGATCGTTCAGGATGCGCGGGGTATGATTGATCCTGATAATTTACGGGCGGACGACTTGCTTGATGATATTCACCGCCAATTAGAGCAGGTGCGAAGGGAGAACGCACGGGCAGAGATACTGCGGATGGAAATTGAAACTGAGAAGGAAGAATTGCTGGTGAAATTGGCTGATATTGAAGAAGAGCGCCTGAAAATATTGGAAGATGCTAGACGGCAGGCAGGGCGGGAAGCAGAGAAACTATACACGGAAATAGATGCTATTCGTACACAGGCAAAATCGCCAACGAAATCTACCCAAAAGAAAAAGGTGCTTCGCAAGCAAGTTGGTGACCTGTTGGATAGGATAGAGGAACCGATTGAAAAACAACGTTTTCAATCTCAGCGCCGTCGTCCGCTGCGAACAGGAGACAGGGTATATGTACGCAGATTGGATACGGACGGGGTTGTTACTTCGATCAGTGAAGATAATGTAGAAGTACAGATTGGGAAGATGCACGTGAGGGTGGACCTACGGGATATAGAGCGCTCTAAAAAAACACAGCAGCGGATTGATAGAATAGGTGGAACAGAACACCACTCTAGTTCAGTCAAAGAAATATTTATCCCGTCTCCGGGTACGGAACTACATCTGCTCGGTATGCGCGCGGAAGATGCCCTGCTGACGCTTGACCGTTATCTTGATGCTGCGCATGCTGCTGGGCTTCCCTTTGTGCGAATCGTACATGGCAAAGGAACAGGTGTTTTGCGGCAGGTGGTGCGGGAAGCGTTGGGAAACGCGCAATTGGTGGATAGATGGGAACTCGCGCTGGATAACGAAGGCGGAGAAGGCGTTACGATTGCTTTTCTAAAGGACGATTAATAGAAAAGATCGATAGTGGCTGACCCCATACACTAGCGATCTTTCTTCACGGTTTCCCTAATTACCGTGCTGCAATGGCAATTTAAGGTATTGTTAAATTCTAGACTGTTTATTATGTTACCCTACATTATTGCAAATTGCAAATCTTGTTATTACAACATGACATTTAAGATAGATTATTGTGATAATTTAGGTTGTGCTAATCTGACTGAAAGTCAATAAAAGGCAGGTGTTTTCTAATGCCTGATTTTTTGATTGGGATTATGAGTTATTTATTGGTAGCCGAATCCTGCAAAACTGCCGGAAGAGAAGATAGATAACCCACCGGATAAGACATTATAGCTCAGCAGTGAAACGCTTTCCCAATCCTGCCCGCGGACTTCCACTAATAAGGTTTCATTGTTTAGCCATCCAGCTGGGCGCATGAATGTGACTTGATTTCCATTGATGGCCTGGGCAGCGGATGTGTCCACTAAGTCTCTCACCACGCCGCCGTTTTGGACATCCCCTATTCGAACACGCGGATGAAAATTGGATGGTTCCGAGACCATGGAGCCACTTACTTCTAGCCATGCCGCAAATTTATTGTTTGGGGAGAAGACTGCGAACCCTGCACCGCGGTCACTGGTGGAATCCAGTGCGAAAGAAGTTTTTTGGCTGCTGGTGAGGTTGACAACAGTCATAGCCCGGTCTCCTGCCATATCAAAGTCAACGGTGCCGGCGTGGCTCAAATCAGGAGAAATGCCCTGGAAACTACGATCAGGGTCAATATACTGCAGGTTATCACCATTGGTGAGATCGAAAAAATACAACCCTCTTGTGATCGGAAAGATCAGGTCCGCTCCGCCGATACCCCATGCGGTCTTTGTGTACCAAACTCCTTGAGGTTCGCCGTTAATCGCTTCAATGCCTGCGGGCATAAGCGCCATGTAAGTTGGTTCGTCAATCAGGTCGTAAAAGGATTCAACGTTTCCTGAATTTGTGCTGTTCGCAGCATACAGGAAGGAATGAGGAAAATTTTCCGGGTTGTACATAACTTCTGAAAAGGTGATCGCGGATTGACCCGGTGCTGCTTTGAGCGAAAGAAATGAATTTGTCAGACGCAAAGTGGATATTTGACCGTTCGTGTTCGCCATTAGCGCCTGTTCTGGTTCCCAACTGCGGTAGATGATTGGCGGCAGAGGTTGGCCTGGAACAATTGCGCCAGCGATGACCACATTGTCTGAGTCAATGTACCCGATACCGGGAGTTTGAATTTCAGACAGGATTTGCCCATTTGTGTCAAGATAAGTTAACCCAACACCATTGTCTGTGTTGATCAGCACTCCATCTGGAATCAGGTCTCCGCTGATTGTGGTTTTCTCAATGGAATTCTCGAGTTCACTGTTTTCATCTTCCTGAATTGTGGTTGTATCCAGCATCTCGGTGTTGTCGTCCGCCAGATCGATAGATCCATTCTGGCAGCTAATAAAAGAAAACAAAGTCACCAATGCGATCGTGGTTATTATGATCTTTTTATGATTCATCTAAATATCCTCCGAGTTAGAATTAGCATTGTGACAGCGAAGAAAGTGCCAGAAAAGTTCCTTGTAAAAGTAAAAGTTTAAAACCACAACTCTTTGATCTGCTTATCTCCCAACAGCTTTTGGACTAATTTGTCGTGACGTTTGGTTGGACCATACACTTTAAAAGTACACACCATATCACTCCCCTGTTTTTCCTGTTTATAATTTTGGATTGGAAGATGATACTCCTTGAACAGTGATTTTAATTCTTTATATTTATCCCAGCTGACCTTGGTGGTGATCTGATAGGTGCGTATTTCAGTGGAAATTTCTAAATATTCCTCAAAACGACTGAACATCATCAGCACAATAATTGACAACAATGCAGCGCCGGCTGATAATATATATTCTCCTGCACCGGCTGCCATACCCAATGCGGCAGTCAACCAGATCGTGGCAGCGGTGGTCAGGCCGGTCACTCGCCCGCGTTCTTCAAGGATGACGCCAGCACCCAGAAAACCGATTCCGCTAACAATATTGGCGGCAATCCGTCCCGGTTCATTGCTGTTATCCAATCCAATGCGGTAAGAAAGGATCGTGAAAAGGGCGGAGCCCAAAGATATTAGGATCAGTGTGCGCAGCCCCACTGCTTTCTTGTGGCGTTCACGCTCTGCTCCAATGATGCCGCCCACAAGAAGAGCCATCGCCAAGCGATAAAAATAATCAGGATTAAAAACCATTAGTTCTCCTTTCCAAATATTTCTGATCGATAATTTATTTTAACAAATTTTAAGAGGATAAATGAAAAAACCTATTAAATAATCGAAGAATTATGGAACTTATTTGAATGTTAGCAGGTATTTTTGATGTTCCGTTGAACAACTTACTAAACAAGTCAATGGTTTATTGCTATGTGCTAATATTTTTCCCAGTGTACACGATCTTCGCTGTACTGAGTGCGAGGGTATACCTCTTCAGCCGGGTGACCGACATACACCAGGCTGAACGGAAACACATCCTCAGGGATATCCAGTATTTCTCGGAGGGTATTCATCACGTCATCTTTAGGGTATGACCCGATCCAGACAGTGCCCAAGTCCATTCCCGCAGCTGCAATTAACAGATTTTCAGTGGCTGCGCTGCAGTCCTGTACCCAGAAGCGGTAAGCAGATTCGTTTTTTGCGATTTTTAAGTTTGCGCAAACAACCACCGCGGCGGGGGCGTTATATTTCCCATACTTTATTTTGGATCGCAATGTTTTTAACGTTTCATCATCGGTGACAGCAATAAATTCCCAAGGACGGCTGTTGCTGGCTGAAGGTGCTGCCATAGCAGCCTGAAGTAATTTGGTTATTGTTTCCTTTTCAACCTTCTGTTTACTGAAGATACGCACACTGCGGCGCTTAAAAATTAAATCTAACACATTTTCCATAATTTACTTTGCCTTTTTTCCCCGAGTGATCATTTTCACATAAATGCTGGAGTTTCCGTCTGCCACTTCTACCTCGCGGACCTCGAAAGATTTTGGATACGCTCGAATGAGCAAAGATAATTGGCTGTGCCCATACGTGCGTGCATCAAACCCGGGGTCCAGCTGGCGCAAATGATGGCCGAGTGTACCCAAAAATGCCCAACCATCTTCTCCGACAGCGTTTTCAAACGCTTGTTTAAGAAGAGGTATTGGGGTTGGTTTAGGTGATTCTTTCGTGATTGTGGAGGATTTCTTCGTCCCGGTGCGGCTCTTGGTTGATTTTTTTGGAGCCAGGTTTTCAGTATAGACAAATACATCACAGGCGTTAACAAATGGACGCGGAGTTTTTTTCTGGCCGATGCCCATCACAAAAAAACCTTTTTCCCGGATTCGTGTCGCGAGGCGTGTGTAATCACTGTCGCTTGAAACAAGGCAGAATGCGTCCACAGTGCCGCTGTATAGCAAGTCCATTGCATCGATGATCATCGCACTGTCAGTCGCGTTCTTACCGACGGTATAACGGAACTGCTGGATTGGCTGGATGGCGTAGGTGTTTAATGTATTTTTCCAGCTGCCCATATTGGGTGTTGTCCAATCGCCGTAATTGCGTTTTACGGTAACTGTGCCGTATTTGCTGGCTTCAGACAATATTTTATTGACAAGAGATGCCTGGGCATTATCTCCGTCGATCAGGACGGCTAACCGCCGGCTGCCTATCTGTTTATTGAGTTGTAGCATATTTTGTTTTTCTTCCTATTATTGTTTAAATTAATTATACATAGTCTTCTGATCTGATTCAACATCAAATCAGGTGTTGAGTAAAGCCGTTGAGTATCAGAAGGTCGAATGCATCCATTGCCTCTTTTGGTACTGGTTGGGGGACAGCAAACCCTTTTTCCGGGTAAATCAGGATGCGCTGAAAGTCACCAGACAGGATGTGAATGACCTGCTCAAGGGAAATATCCTCTGTGTGATATTCTTCAATTGGGATCGGAGGGGATGAAATTACTGCCTGCAGGTCAGGCCAAATCTTTTGTGCTGCTGCCCACACCCTGCGTTCCATGTACGGCTTATGAACCAAAAGTGCTGTGTGGACCGGAATGTTTTGTTCTGCACATAGGGCTTTTGAATATAAAAGATTCTCCCCGGTGTTTGTTGAGCGGGCTTCCTGGATGATCTTTTTTTTGGAAAGGCCTTTTTCAACTGCTGCGGCTGCAAAGCGAGCTGCTTCGCTTTCCTGCCAAATACCCCTGGTAAGGCGGCCAAATCCCCCGGAACAGATCAAAAGCGGTGCCCACCCATCCAGTACCAATTGGGCGGCATACGCAGCTACTCTCAAATCATGGCTGCCCATAGCGATCACTACGTCGCATTTTTGCAGAGGGTGATTCATGTGAAGGTATTTCCAGAGGATCTTTGCGGATGAAAGAATGTGCGCCGATATGTGTTTCTCTTTTATCACTTAAAGCCAGCCCTGAAGTTTGTAAATGAAAAAACCAATGTATTCTTTCATCGCGTTGGTTGTCAGGGATAAATTGCTTGCCTGCGGGATGATATTAGTGATTTTTGATAGAAAATTACTGCTGCGATCCTGTGGAGACTCGTCCTCAGTGATACTGAAATCAACTGGAATAGGGATAACTTCAATACCCTGTTTCTCAAATAGAGCCACTGAGCGCGGCATATGCATCGCGGATGTGACCAATAAAATGCGCTCGATCTCGTTATTCGCAAGGATTTCCTTGCTGTAAAGGGCATTTTCATAGGTGTTCTGTGAGGTGGTTTCCAACCACAACGCTTCTTTCGGGATGCCGACCGTAGTAAGGATGGACGCCATCTCTTCCGCGGGGGTTGTGGTTCCTTTGTTCAGATATGAAATAGACCCTCCGCTAAGGAGAATATGCGCTGCTTTTCCACTTTTATATAATGAGGCGGCGTAGAGCACACGATCTCCTGCGCTGTTCACTTCAACAGAGGGGCGCGGATATGCAGCTGGTTCTGTACCGCCACCCAACACAACTATTACATCTGCTGCCGGGATCTCATCGGGTGTTGGATAACGCCATTCAAGTGATCGTGCGAGGAGATTCGAGAAGCCAGTGGTGCTTGAAAGCCACAGGATGATCAACGCTGCGATGGTCAAGTTTGCGCGCACACGCGGATTGTTCTTTACATTCAGAGCAATAAGGAGCAGAATACTTGCTGATCCCAGCGGGTATACGAACAAGGGAAGTAATTTTGAAAGGAATATGAATATTGTCATTTTTAAATTCGTTAATGGCGTCATTGTAACATGATGAGCGGCGTAGAAAATTAAGTTAAAATAAGCGTATTATTAATAATTAAACCTAAAGGTGGATATGCGTACTTCTTGCTTGATTAACATTATGAAAGCGAATTGCAGGGGAGAGAGAAAGGGGATCTATGCGGTGGAGTCTTACAACTCAACTGTCATGGAGGCATGTTTTCGGCAGGCGTTAGTGGATGGCTCCCCCGTTCTTCTTGAGATTTCTGCGAACATGTTGGGTTTACCAGGGCAGAGTGGAAAAATATCTCCTGCTGAGTTTATCGAAAAGGTAAAACATGCAGCAGTGGAAGCGAAATTTCCGCGGGATCGGATCTTTCTTGGCGTGAATGACTTGGGTCCTTCTCTTTGGAAAGATGAATCCGATGAATATGCCTTGAAAAAAGCCTGCGTATTTATATCAGATCTAGTTGGTTTGGGTTTTAATAAACTGGGCATACATGCCGGGGAGCCGATTAAGGGAAACCCGGTGGATGAGCCGCTCGCTCAAGAAATAATTATCGGGCGCGAAACAGCGCTTTACCAGGCAGCAGAGGGTGCTGCGGCGGATTTGCCGGAAGAAGAAAAACCTTTATATGTAATTAATGCTTATCCCAGGCAAGAAGCGGGCAGGGTTGAAAATCAAAGGCGGGTGGTCAGCAGAAAAGATGTTGAGGATGCAGTTGATTGGTATGCTCAAATTGCAGCGGCCGCAGGACTGCCGAAGATGAAGAAACGGCTGCTGGCAGTTCGGATATTCCTTGGGCCTGGATACGATAGTGAGAATGTGATTCCGTTTGATTCATCTCTCCTCAAGGAGATGGGCGGATGCGAGCATGGGGAATACACAGTGGTGCTGGAGGCACAACAGACGGATTATCAATCGCAGACTGTGCTAAATCAACTGTTGGACAACCATTTTGCGTTCCTGAGGGTTGGCTTGGAATTGACCTATTCAATGCGTGAAGCTTTGTTTTCGTTGGCGATGATGGAGAATGAAACTATGGTCGGTAAGCCGGGTGTATATTTGTCCAATTACATCATTGAATTGGATAGAGCGATGCAGGCAGTCCCGCATCATTGGCAAAAATATTACACAGGAAATGGGTTTGAGCAGTTGGTTGCTAGAAAATATAGTTTTTATGATCGCTCCCGCTTTTTCCTGGAGGATAAAGAGGTGCGTAAGATGAAGAAACGACTATATGATAATTTGACAGCACACCCGGTTCCGCTGACTGTGCTGCGCCAATTTATGCCGCACCAATTTGAACGCGTAGCGGCAGGTGTGCTTGAAAACAAACCGAAGGCGTTAGTGATGGATGCGGTTAGGCGCGTTCTGCGCCGATATTCCCGTGCCTG
>CAZILY010000023.1:0-14634 GCA_964540175.1 uncultured Pelolinea sp.
GTTATCCGCAGGGGCTCAAAGGGGATGAAATACTGCTCGAAGCCAGGATACTGGCTGTATCTGATATAGTCGAAGCCATGTCCTCCCACCGCCCCTACCGCTCGGCATTAGGCATTGAAAAAGCGCTTGATCAAATCAAGAAAGACAAGGGAACATTGCTTGATCCTGATGTGGTTGACGCTTGCTTGAAGATATTTAAAGAAGGATATAAATTACCCGAGAATTAGAAAAATCAACCTACTGATTAAGAGTTAGTTCTTAAAGTTCCACTTTTCAAGATATGCTTATGAGATAATTATAGCTATCTTATGAACTATAAATTACTCACTTGGGATACCGAATTTTTCGGAATTAAGACCGGCAGGGTTATTCCATCTTCTCTGCAGGAAAATCAACTATTTTCAATCCTGGCAGAAATGCGTAGAGAAGAATTCCAACTTGTGTATTGGTCATCAGAACAGCTAAATGCATACAATCTTCAGGTATATTCCGGTATGTTGGTAGACAAGAAAACAACTTTTGAGATCAACTTACAGAACATCAACCTGGACAAGTTGCCCCTACCTAAATCCGAGCCATACTACAGTTCCTTTTCATTTGCGCAATTAGAAAAGCTCGCTATTCAAAGTGGTGTTTATTCACGCTTTGCCCTTGATGCTCATTTTCCCCATGAAAAATTCACCGCCCTATATAAAATTTGGATTCGAAAAAGTGTGTCTGGCGAAATGGCAGACGAAGTATTAGTGATCATGCAGAATGATCATATAGCCGGGATGGTTACTTTGACTAATAAGAATGGTGTTGGCGATATCGGACTAATCGCGGTAGACGAGAAATTCCGCGGAAGAAAATTTGGCCAACATCTCGTTTTAGACGCACAGAGATGGTTTATCAAACACGGCTGCCTTTCTGGCTGTGTAATTACGCAAGAAGACAATCTGCCTGCCTGCCATCTATACGAGAAATGTGGGTATCAAAAAACAAAAACCGAATTCTTTTATCACTTCTGGCTATGAGAAAAAAATATACTTTTTACTCTCTGCCCTTATCCCAACAATGCATCCGGTGTAAAAGGGAATGGAACCAGGTCACGTACAGATAGTTCACCCATATAGTTTCCCTCTTCATCTCCACTGATCACAAGCCAATCTAAACCAAATTCAACCATCACCTGGCGGCATTGCGCGCATGGGTATCCTTCGCTTGTTCCCGGACCAATCACCGCAATCGCTTCAAATTCCTTTTCGCCTTCTGATACAGCTTTCCAAATCGCCACACGTTCTGCGCATACAGTCGCCCCATAAGACACATTTTCAATATTGCCGCCTTTGAAAATCTTTCCAGATTTGGTTAACACTGCTGCCCCCACGCGAAATTTCGAATACGGGCAGTGAGAATTTTTCGCTGCTTCCACTGCAGATTTCAATAATTTCTCTTTCATTTCTTTATTCATTTAAATATCCCTTGCCGGCAGAAAACTACATTCATCCTCGTTTTTTCCAGAGGTACTTTTATGAATTATATGTGATATTAATTCACATTGATTTTTTCTTTTTTTACGATCAGCAAAATTGCCAATATAATTTATGGGATAATTAGGGAAATTCTTATGAGGAGATACCAGTTGTGAGTTATCAAACACTCTGCGTACTAGGCCTTGGATATATTGGCTTACCAACAGCAAGTACGTTTGCTACACATGGGCTTAAAGTCATCGGAGTAGACACCAATCCTGCGGTTGTTGAAAGCCTCAACCACGGGAAAGTGCATCTTTTTGAACCCGGTCTTCGAACATTAGTACAAGCAGCCATCCGTTCGGGTAATTTAGTCATTAAAGATCAACCACAGGCAGCGGACGCGTTCATCATCGCTGTACCCACACCGTTTAAAG
Source organism: uncultured Pelolinea sp. (assembly GCA_964540175.1). Classification (GTDB taxonomy): domain Bacteria; phylum Chloroflexota; class Anaerolineae; order Anaerolineales; family Anaerolineaceae; genus Pelolinea. The sequence goes on from CAZILY010000023.1 coordinate 1,892, forward strand.
AGGGTAAATTAGCCAATATCGATTTTGTCACCGCTGCAGCCAAAACCATTACACCATATCTAAAAAAAGGCAATTTGGTCATCCTGGAATCTACCTCCCCACCCCGCACAACAGTTGACATTGTGGCACCAATTTTAGAGAAAAGCGGGCTCACAGCAGGAAAGGATTTTCACCTCGTTTATTCTCCGGAACGCGTATTGCCGGGTCAAATACTAAGAGAACTGATCGAAAACGCTCGCGTGATCGGTGGAGTTGATGAGGTGTCAGCGAAAGCTGGCAAAGCACTGTACAGTTTGTTTGTACGCGGAGAGATCATCCTTACTGATGCTACGACCGCAGAGATGGTCAAGTTAATGGAAAATACATACCGTGATATTAATATTGCGGCAGCAAATGAATTTGCTCGATTGGCAGACCGCTTTCAGGTGGATATCTGGGAGGCAATCAATCTCGCGAACCACCATCCACGTGTTGAAATCCTCAATCCAGGTCCTGGTGTCGGAGGGCACTGCATCAGTGTGGACCCCTGGTTCTTTGTTGAAGCTGCCCCAGATCTTACAAACCTGATCTCTACCGCCCGCACAGTAAATGATACCCAGCCAAAATACGTGCTTGATTTCCTAGAACGGAAAACCGGGAAGGTTAGCGGAAAAAAGATTGCCGCGTTAGGCCTGGCGTACAAACCAGACGTCGATGATCTGCGAGAATCTCCGGCTATTGAAGCTGTCAAAATCCTGCGTGATGCGGGTGCAAAAGTTCACATTTTTGAACCCTTTGATTTAGATTATTCTATTGAAGGCATTGAAACTGCCCGCACAGTGGAACAGGCAGCAGCACAAGCGGAAATAATCGTCCTTCTTGTCAGTCATTCCAAACTGAAAGAAATTGATCCGTTAAAATTAGCAGAAGCCACCAGTGCCCGTATTGTGTTGGATACAGTTAATGGATGGAACAGAGGATCATGGCAGTCCGCTGGTTTCACATACATCCGATTAGGGGATGGGAAAAATAAGTAATGGACCTCATTCGCGTAATGACCGTTTTCGGCACCCGACCGGAAGCTATCAAATTAGCACCAATCATTCAGCAGTTAGACAAGAACCCTCGGTTTAAATCTATTCTCGTTGTCACTGCACAGCACCGTGAAATGCTGGACCAGGTGCTTGACCTCTTTAAGATCAAACCAAACCGCGATCTAGACCTGATGCGTGCCAACCAGGGCCTGGCTTCGCTAACCGCATCTATCTTCACCCACCTTGATCCGGTACTCGAAGAATTCAAGCCGGATTGGATGCTTGTGCAGGGTGATACAACCACCGTCATGGCAGCTACACTGGCCGCTTATTATCGCCGCATTAAAGTGGGGCATGTGGAAGCCGGTCTGCGCACGGGGGATAAGTGGCAGCCCTTCCCAGAGGAAATCAACCGCCGGGTAGCGAGTGTAACTGCCGATTACCATTTTGCACCGACTGAATGGGCTCGCAATAACCTCCTGCGAGAGGGTATCGCAAACGATCTCATCAAAGTAACCGGCAATACCATCATCGACGCGCTCACCCAAATCACCGCATTGCCAATACCAAAGGAAATTGAAGATCTATTAGGAAAGAAAGAAATCCTTTCAGGAGAAAAACAGTTGATCGTCGTTACCGCACACCGCAGGGAGAATTTCGGAATACCAATCAAGAACATCTGCGCAGCGCTCCAATCACTGGCAAAAAAGTATAAAGACAAAATAGAGATCATCTATCCGGTTCACCTCAACCCTAATATTAATAAACCGGTATACGAATTACTAAGCAGCATTCCCAATATCACCCTTCTCCCCCCGTTAGAATATTTATCCCTGGTTCACCTGCTTAAACACGCCCACCTAATCCTCACCGATTCAGGAGGTATCCAGGAAGAAGCAACTGGGTTAGGCGTCCCCTGCCTTGTCCTGCGGGAAGTGACTGAACGTCCAGAAGGCATTGATGCCGGAGTACTCAAATTAGTTGGGACAGATACCAATACAATTATTAATAATGCCGCCCACCTGCTAGATGACCAATCCGCTTATCAGACCATGGCACACGCTGCCAATCCTTATGGCGATGGTAAAGCAGCGATCAAAATCGTGGAAACACTTTTAAACAATTAGATAAAATTATTGATGGCTAATGGCGAAAATGATATTCTCCCCGAATAACCCACTTGTAGGTCGTTAATTCTCTCAGAGCCATTGGCCCGCGCGCATGAAGGCGTTGAGTGGAAATAGCCACTTCTGCACCCAACCCAAATTGTGCTCCATCAGTAAAACGGGTACTGGCATTCACGTATACTGCGGCGGAATCCACCTCAACAACAAATCGATTTGCGTTCTCCTCATTCTCTGTCAGGATGCCGTCAGAATGTCCTGTGGAATGTTGAGAAATATGGGATAGCGCATCACTGATCCCATCAACAACTTTCACTCCCAGAACCAAGGACAGCCATTCGGTATCAAAATCATTTTCCTTGGCTAATCGAACTTCCGCATCATGTTTTTCAGGAAGAAATTCCATTGCTTGTTTATCCATCCTGAACGCAACACCATCTTCCTTTAGACGATCGATAAGCAATGGGATAAAATCTATTGCTGCCGCTTTATGTACCAGCACAGTATCCAATGCGTTGCACACAGTTGGGCGTTGGATTTTAGCATTTCGGATCACCTCCAACGAACGGCTTTGATCTGCGCTTTCATCCACAAAAAGATGGCAAACTCCTATTCCTCCCGTGATAACTGGGATGGTGGAGTTTTCGCGGCAATAGTTATGTAAGCCAGCACCACCGCGCGGGATAAGCATGTCTACGTACTTATACATAGTAAGCAGCTGTTCCACTAATTTCCGGTCAGGATCGCTAATAAACTGTACCGCATCCGGATCCATATCCGTTGTTTGGAGAGCAGCGTGAATCCCATCTACGAGAATGCGGTTGCTGTGAATAGTTTCTTTTCCGCCGCGTAGAATGATCGCGTTCCCACTTTTCAGCGCTAGAGAAGCCACATCAATGGTTACATTTGGACGAGACTCGTAGATCACTGCCAATACACCAAGTGGTACACGCTGTTTTTTAAGATGCAGCCCGTTTTCCAGGTTTTTTTCTTCAATTACCTCACCTACCGGATCAGGAAGGTTGATCACATTTCGCAAGTCATCTGACATACCATGTATGCGCGTTGGGGTAAGGGTTAACCGATCGATCATCGCTGATGACAATCCACTGGCCTGACCATTCCTTATATCTATTTCATTTTCTTTGATAATCTCATTCTGATGAGCCAATAGCCATTCAGAGAGTGCAGTTAATGCACGATCTTTTTTTTCAGTAGAGATCAGCGCCAAGGATCGGCTTGCTTTTTTCGCATGTTTGCAAATTAATTCCACGTTCAGCATGTTTCCACCTTTACCGAAGCACTGTCATGTTATTATGATGGATCACTTCATCCCCAAAAGCAAACCCGAGCAGCACTTCAATTTCCCCAGATTGCCTACCCTTGATTTTTTCCACCTCTTCTGAGGAATAATTGACCATCCCAATAGCATAATCCTTGTTATCAGATCCTCTCACAGGCAAAATATCGCCCCGATCAAATTCGCCTTTTATCGCCGAGATCCCAACAGGAAGCAGCGATCCTCCAGCTCTAAGCGCGCGTTTCGCGCCAGCATCAATAATTATGGCCGCATGGTGGTGAGCGCCAGCCAGTAAAAACCGCTTCCGACTTTCTAAAGTATTAATTGGGGAATAGATTTGTGTGCCTAATTGTTCACCAGCAGCAATTCTGGTGAGCACGTTCGTTGTACTTCCTTTTGCAATCACAACATGTGTCCCTGAACGTCTGGCAATTTCAGCAGCCTGCAATTTTGTTAACATGCCCCCGGTACCCAATCCATTCTGTGTACCGCCTGCAGCTTTCCATATTTCCTCAGGGATATCCTCACCGTCTATACAGTGAATCAACTTAGCCTTTTCTGATCGTTCAGGGTCAGCAGTGAACAATCCCTCTTGATCTGTTAGCAGCACCAACAAATCAGCTTCGATCAGATTGGCAACGAGCGCAGACAAATTATCATTATCCCCAATTCCAATTTCTTCTGTAGCAACAGTATCATTTTCATTGATAATGGGAATCACTTTATGGTCCAGCAACGAGTTTATTGTGTTGCGCGCATTAATATATCTTCGGCGGTCGCGCACATCTTCACGTGTTAATAAAATCTGTGCAACTTTACACCCAAATATTTCGAATAATTGCTCATACACATTCATGAGTCTTGGCTGGCCTACGGCAGCCAACATTTGTTTGGCAGGTATCGATTTTGAAAGATCAGGAAATCCAAGCGCCTCACGTCCAACCGCGATCGCACCGGATGAGACCACACTAACTTTTTCTCCGTTTGCGATTAATTCAGATATTTGCCGTGCCAGATCTACAACCTGCGGCAGGAGTAAATGCGATCCTCCGCCCGTCAGGGTTGATGTACCAATTTTCACTACAATGCGTTTATTGTTTGCCATAGTATAAATTGTCCTATTTTATCCTTAAATCCAGTAAAATTGCATAAATTCACCGGGATTCTGTTGAGAAACATTTTCTCGAAACAGAAAATATCTTAAAGGATAATTCAATCAACGTGGCTGACTCATCTATTTGTATTCTTCCAAAATTACAAGGTATTGGCGGGCCTTCATCCTTCCAGGCAAAACTCAAGAAAGGGTTGGAAAAATTAGGCATACCCGTCAACCACAATCCTCATGATCCATCAACAGCAGCAATTCTTGTTATTGGTAGTACCTGGCATTTTGAAGACCTCTTCTATGCAAAACGCAACGGCATCCGCATTGTGCAGCGTTTAGATGGCATGAATTGGCTGCATAAGAAAAAATTTACGGGGCTAAAGCACTATCTCCGATCTGAACGAATGAATCTCCAATTATCGTTCACACGCCGCCGTTTAGCAGACGTGGTTGTTTACCAGAGTAACTTTACGCGGGATTGGTGGAATACAGTGTACGGCTCACTTATGACACCGCACACAATAATATACAACGGCATTGACCTTAAAGAGTTTTCTCCTTCAAACAGCAAAAAAATGAACCTGAAAATTATTCGGTTGCTAGTTGTTGAAGGCAGTTTTAAAGGCGGGCATGAGCGCGATTTACTCAACGCTGTTGATCTAGCAAACGCCTTGTCTGCCCGAACACACAAACAAGTTGATTTAATGATCGCGGGAAATGTACCCTCGTCCATGAGAATTAAAGTCTCAACAGACCCTAAGGTTAATATTCATTGGTTGGGGATGATTCCGCATAATGAAATTTCTACACTCGACCGATCAGCGCATATTATTTTCCCCGCGGAGATCAATGCCGCATGCCCGAATTCACTCATTGAGGCGCTAGGGTGCGGGCTGCCAGTCGTAAGTTATGCCACCGGATCACTTCCCGAACTCATTGGGGAAGATGGCGGAACAGTTGTGCCATACGGCACGAATTACTGGAATCTGGAAGCACCGAAAACCAAACCACTTGCAAAAGCGGCTGAAAATATCCTAAATAATTTACCCGCATTTAAAGAATCAGCACGGTCCAGAGCGGAAAAGTATTTTAGTGTAGATATGATGGTGGAAAAATATCGCCAGGTTTTACTTGATAACCCGTCAAATTTACCCTCTTAGTTTACTGGTCATACCCGCCCACAATTGGATTATCCCTGCTTCTTTGCGCCTCCCAAGGGTACACAATATACGCATCCGTTGTTGCAGCATAATAATCAGGGCGGTATTTACCAAACAGGTTTCGATATGGGTTGAAATGAAGAACACAGGTATAAGGCAATCCACCCAATCCTGAAATACGATTCTTGACAGCAGTAATCGTTCGCCCAGAACCCCAAACATCATCAACAACAAGGATTCGCCTGGCATTCAAGACAGACTTATCTGGAAATTGGATAAATTGCGGCCAGGAAACAAATCGGCTCTGCTGTTTGGCAATATCCATCTTAACTTCAGCAGGAAAATCCACCGATGCAGTCAAGATGTTCTCCAATTGAAGCGCTGCAGCCAGTAAACCACCCGGCACTATGCCACCACATGTAATAATAACCATTCCCTCAAATTCATGGTCGAATTGGGGGATCAGGTGCTCAATTAATTGATCAATATCATCCCAGGTAAGTAGTTCGTGACGCATATTCCTCTTCTTTTATTGATATGATTATACAAAAGATTTAGTAGTCAATGATAAAGACACTCTGACCGGTGAAAGATCCTTCATATTTCAAGCCTAAATTTTCAGCAGCGAAAAGGACCGCATCCGTTACTATAATTTCATTTTCATCAACCACAATATAAGTAATTTGTTCAGTCCGTAAAGCTTCAACACTTTTTAGATCAGGAAAATTATTTAATGCGCTCCCGAGATACAAGAATCTATCAGAAGGAAATGCACGTACTGCTCCCATAAGTGGTTTATGATGATAAAGAGTATAGTAGAGATTTTCTTCAAATAACGACTGCTCGAAGGGGAGCTGCACCAAACCCCCATAAGGTTGTTCAGCTAACCATAAATCTACTTCTCTGGGTTTTATTTCTGTTGTTGAAAACGGAGTATTAAAGAAATCTAATAATACCAAAGACAAAATAAATAATCCAAGTAAGGTTTTCCACCGATATTTCACTCTCGTAAGCAACCAATGTGCGCCAATGCCAGCAGCGGCACAGTTAAAAATCATCACAAAAATCCCATATCGCATCCACACACGCATGATCGAGTAAAAAGGGACATGTTTATACAAAAGATATCCAGGCAGATATATCATTGATTGTTCTTTGTTTACTATTGCAGAAATCCATTCCGGGAGATTAATCCATACTACTTCCTCCATCCAAGTCAGATTCGTTCCAAACGCAAGGACACAAGCTGTAATCCCCCCAATAAGAAATATTTGAAATATTTTCTTCTTTCCTATCACCTCTCTATGCATCCATCCAACGATCGAGAGAATCGTCACTGGTAAACCCAGATATAAGGTAGCCTCATTCCATAAATCCCGCGGGAAATTCTGCCACACCCATTTACCAAGTAAAACTTGTTTCGTGAATGGCAACAAAAAATCTGTAATGCTTGCAGAAAACATTAACGCGCCTTCCATATTTCTTGAGGACCCTCTGCCAACATGAAAATAAAGATATGGACCGACCCCAACAATCAGGAACGGTGCGCTGATCACTCCGGCTAACAAAAATTGTTTCCACATCTCTTTAGATAGAAATTTTTCTCTTGCAAAGAAATAAAAATATATGATCAGAATAATCACGCTGACAATGAGAGTCATATAAATGTAGTATTGTGAAGTTAACGCGATTGCACTAATTCCCGCAGAAAGGAGGAGAACATGCTTCCATGTGAAATGCTCACTAGTCAGGATTGCAGAAAAACCCCAGAAATACAATGGAAACCACTGGATACCCGCCAGATTCAAGTGTCCGATGAGAAAGTGAGCAATATGATAGGGAAGGAAAGCAAATGCGGTCCCAGAAATTATCGATGCTTGCCAGGATTTTGTCATTGCATACACCCAAAAGAACATTGTCAAACCCGCCAGGAAGAAGGTGCTCATTATTGATATGTTGTATCCGAGGATTGGTTCCCCCATTAGAGCAAAGGGAAGCGCAAATGATATTTGTAAAGGCGCAATCTCTGTTGTCAGCAAGCTGTATCCATAAGGGAAGTTAAGGAGATTTGAAGTTAACGGCATAATATTCAATTCAAAAACCGCCCGCTTGATCCATTCAATCTGCCAGATAAAATACAGGTTATCACCGTATCCACCTGCATTGTGCGTCATTATCTGTTTTGATAACGGCCAGGTAAAAATAATTGTCATCAAGAAAAAATAGATCACTGGGCAAATCAGCACTATTTTTTTTAATTGGTATCTTGTTTTCATAAAAATTTCCACGTATCTCAATGATCGAATGAAATATGGTTCTGATTCATAATTAACCCTATAATATATAATTTGATTATATAGAGTTGTCAATGCAAAACATATACAATCAGATTCTAAATACGATTTTCTCCCAAGAAAAACCGTCTTTCCTTGATGGAAAAGATGTGGTTGTCCCTGCATACAAAGGACTATCCATCGCTAATCTCCCAGGAAGTATTTCTGGCTGGCTTGGCTGCCCATTAAAGGACAGCCCCCCACTGGCGACTATCATTTCGGATCAGTTCGAGAAAGAATTTGATCAGATAATCCTGCTATTGGTAGATGGGTTAAGCCTTTCCGTTTTCAATCAATTTTATGGTGATGTACTCAAGGGCAGACAGCAAAAAGAATGGAAACCGTTGCTTTCAAAAGGTTTATTTACTCCCTTAACCAGCATCGTGCCCAGTACAACTAGTGCTGCGCTGGCAACACTTTGGACTGGAAAACTGCCTATCGAACACGGCATCATTGGATATGAGCTTTTTCTAAAGGAATTTGGTTGCATCACAAACATGATCACCCACTCCGCAGCATCCTTCATTAACCACCAAGCTAATATTGTTGATGCAGGATTTGACCCCAAGAATTTTCTTCCAGTTACCACCCTGGGCACTCATTTATATAATCATAAAGTCAAAACACACGTATTTCAACACCACTCAATCACCGAGTCCGGTTTATCGCAAATGATTTTTAGAAACATTGAGAAGCATGCCTTTCAAACTGAAAGCGATTTATGGAGTTCCGTCAGAGAAGTTTTCGAAGACAGGGAAAAAGAAAAATCATTCATGTATATTTATTGGGGTGAAATTGATACGCGTTCTCACCGTTCCGGTCCGCTGCACCCACTTGTGAAAGATGAATGGAATGCCTTCGCCCACTTTCTATTCCAATTTCTCTCCACCGCTAGATCTTCTAACCACAAAAAAACATTATTCTTGCTTACTGCTGATCATGGGCAAATACCAACGGAAATTCTCACTGAATATAACCTGAATACACATGCGGATTTAATCGATCACCTCGTCATGAAACCCAGCGGCGAGAGCCGTCTTCCCTTCCTGTTTATCAAAAAAGGCCATGAAGAAAAAGTTTCCCAATATCTTTCCACTCATTGGGACCAACAATTTGAGATGGTTTCTTCCACCAGGTTCCTAGATTCAGGATTAATGGGTAACAGGAAAGCATATAAAGGGACAATCGACCGAATCGGTAATTATGTGGTCATCCCAAGAAATAATGCGTATTGGTGGTGGGTTAACAAAGAAAATAGCCTGCGTGGTAGGCACGGCGGATTATCGCCACAAGAAATGCTTGTTCCTTTTTTCGCAATTGAGCTATGACAAAAAAACTCTCCGAGAGTTCACGGAGAGTTTTTTCATATTCTTTACCTTATTTCTTTTTTGTTGTCACTACCAACCAGAATGCACCAGAACCGATCATTGTTGCAGCGAGAGCAGCTATCCACCCAACGAATGGAATCGCCCTAATGATTATAAAGAGGAATACACCGACCAGTAAATTGAGCCAGACTTTTTCCTCTGTTTCCTTGAAAACTGCTTTCATTACCCATTTGCCAAGCATATAAGCCGCAATCAGCTTACTGAGAGTAAACACAGTAAAGATGAACAACGCAGAAATCAATAAGTATGCAAGACCTACTAACCCAAACCATACGTACAATAGACTTCCGAGGCTAATAAAACCGATTATCACGCCCGCCATAATGAAGACAAGCGGAAGGACCAAAGTTGAAAGGAAACCAACTGCTATGACTACAAAGCCCCAACCCATCGCTTTTATCGGTTCCTTATATGCTGCATCCACAACTTTTGCAAAGGGTTTACCAAGCAGCCAAAGAGCCAGAGCACCAAGTGCCATCAATTTAATAAAATTTCGAGCAGCGCTCATCGCTGTCGTTCGCCACACAAAACTCCTGGAGTTGCGGTTGAACGGCTGTACCTCGCTGGCAGAATAATTTAAACGCGCGTTATCGACATCTTCAGGAACCGGGGTCTTGTATATCACCGTACCAGATGTGATCTCTTCCAATGCGCTGGTTTGGTTGATTGAACTTGTGTAAGTTGATTTTCCAGCAACAGAAGCACTATCCGATACTCGTAATCCAGGCTCAACAATGACGGGTACATATTGATTGAGATACGGGGTAAACTGCATCCCCGCCATTGATCCTTCAATATCTTGAGCACTACTATTATCATCTACTTCAATGACTGCATTTCTACCTATTGATCCGTTGAGTTCCACCGCGCCCGCACCAACTTTTAAATCTCGTACGATCGCGCCTGAGAGCATACTCTGATAAGTACCGCTGAACAGATCTTTTCTTACAACCGATCCTTCTTCAGTAGTAAGGCTAAAACCGCCGTAAAACAAATTCATGCCCACATCAGCGCCTTTTTCAAGTACCATCGCTGCTGACCCACCAAAAACTGATCCTGACACCGATCCATTCACTGTTATGTCCGCGCCGCCGATCAAAAGATTTCCTTCAACCACCGCAGAATTACTCACAATGATCGTTTCCCCAAACAGAAATGCGTCTCCATTAACCGTGCCATTCAGTGTCACGGTTTGCCCACTGGCAAATAAAATACCATTAACTGTCCCATCAATAATTACATTTTCTCCTGAGATAAAAATATCATCGTCAACAGTTTCATCTGCTGGAATAGTCTCGCCTTTTGGGAATTCGGCCGCGCTGACAGTTCCAACTGCGGAAAGAGCCAACATGAATACTAAACTGAAAGTAAGCAGCCACTTTGCTTTCGAATTTTGATTTGTAACCATTATTTCTCCTTTAAAAATAGTTTTTCTATAATTCATACGAAAATAACAAAAAATGGTTGCCTGGTGGCAACCATTTAAGGTGAACATTAAATTTAAAGATTAATCTCTATCCCTGATTAATATAGCTGCAGTACCAGCTACCACTGCAAAGATAATAATGATTGCGCCCAGGATCACGCCATTCGTTTGTTCGGCGCTTCTGATCCATTCCTCAGAAAGTGGTGTTGGTGTACCTGGCAAGATGGTTGGACAAGCAGTAAAAACCACGTCTGCAGATTGCTTATCCTCAAAGAAATGTGAAAGGGGTTCACTCCAAACTACGATAATGATGAATGCTAAAATTACGATGAAAAATATCAGGTTTTGTAAATTCATCCATCCTGGAAGTTTTTTACGCAAGCGTTCAACGAATTTGAAAAAATAGTTTTTCATTGTGCCTGGGATGCCTCCAACCTTTCAGATATTTTCTGGGTGCTTTCCTCAGGTGTACTAACACCCTGTAGAATATCCTGAACTGCTTTAATAATATCGCTTTTTTCATAAGAAAGCGCCGTCACATTTGGCATAAGGTCTGCAGAAAACAATATATTTGTGAGTGTTTCTTGCAAAGTTTCATTCCATCCGGTGACTGATGATGGACGAACGGGGAGATATCCGGTTTTCGGGGTCCAGTCAGATAAAAACAGCGGATCTATCATGTGTTCCACAAATGAAATACTTAACTCCCGGTTGGTATCTTTCTTATCCACAAGACACCAGACCCACCCGCTAGCATATGTATATGGCTGATTTTCAATTCCAGGTAATGGAGAAATAAAATATTTATCTGCTTCAGCAAGTGGACGGCTTAACCAAGTTAGAGCACCCTCAAATTCATTTTCAGAAAAAGCTGCCCAAATCTGGTTGTCGGATTGGTATTCTATTAACGTTGGAGGAAAAACACCCAACATGCGATTTTCTTCAATTGATGTTAGTGCATTTAACAAATACTCTAATTCAATTGTCGGTTGACCTTGGCTGTCTTCTATTTTTCCCCCGAGTGATTGATATAGGATGAAAGGGACCACCGTATCAGGATCACCTGCTGCAAAGGCGATAGTACCCAATCTCCTATTCGCTTCAATCAGAGATACATATTCACTGCCAAATATATCCTCATGCATGACCAATCCCACGGCATCTGCAGCAAAAGGCAGCCCATATGTTTCACCGTGGATTATTCCCATTTCATTGGAAAAAGGGAACCAATCACTTTCGTCAATTGCGGATGAAAGCTCGTCAACGGGCTGAATGATTCCCTGCGCGGCAGCAATCTCCAGATCAGCTCGGGAGATAAGGACAACTGAAGGCAGCACACCTGGCGCAGCTGAAGAAGTAGCAAGTAGAGCATTCAATAAAGAACTAGATCCGCTATCCGCTTTTACACGGATAGTTAATGAATATTGCGGGTATAGTTCCTTAAATGACTCAATATGTGTGCGTAAAATTTCTCCTGAGTCAGTATCCATAGTCGGATCAAATTGCGATGGGAGCCAGATAGAAAGATGATTGCTGGAAAAAGAATTCTCCGTTGGTGCTGGCGTTGCAATCACAATCTCTTCTTGCAGAGGCTCTTGTGTCAGGTTTTCGTCTGGCGTGACGTTTTCAGGCAGAAAAACAGTATCAAGGATATTGTCCCCATTGCATCCCACTAAAAATAAAATGGCAAGCATTAGGATAGCAGCCATGTTTCGAACTGCTTGTTTCAGGTTGATGTTATTTGAATTAATCATTTTGCAATCTATTATTTTACCAATTTTATCTCTTTAGAATATTACACGATATTATAGTTTCAATTCTCGTCATTTACACCAATATCTCGGAGTTACTTCTTAACAACCCTCCTTATTAGATGCAGCACCGATGATACCAT